>RZYE01000080.1 GCA_009930425.1 Actinomycetota bacterium
CCTGACGCGCCCGGGAGCGCGCCGGCGTCGAGCATCGCGGCGACCTGCATGCGCGGCACCGTGCCGGAGTCGGAGAGGGACGTGACCACGACGACGGCGTCCGGTGCCGCTGCCGCCACCGCGTCCAGCACCGCCCCGAGGCGGGCGTCGATCGACGAGACCTGTTCGGCGCGCGTGGGTTCGCTCAGGATCCAGTCGTCGGTGCCGGGGAGGTCGATCCCCGGGTCCTCGCCGTCGTCGTAGCGCTGCAGCCCACCCTCGGAGACGTACACGAACGGGCGGCCCCGGTCCCGGACCCCGCCGATGTCGACGACGGTGAGGTCGTGGGTGGCCACCCTCTCGGCGACCTGATCGGCGAGCGACGACGGCGCCCGGGCTGCGACGTCGTGGTCCCCGACCGGCACCCCGTCCGGACCCGCGAGCGCGATCGCCGCGCCGGGACCGAGCGAGGCCACGGTCGCGCCGGCCTCCGCCAGTGCGCTGCCGAGGAGGCCGGGGACCGCGTCGTAGGGACCCTCCTCCGCGGCCTCGAGGAAGTCCGACCAGCCGGGGACCACCCCGCTGGGTCCGGGGGAGAGGAGCGCGCGGCAGGTGCCGTACCGCTCCATGGGGAGGTCGGCGGCGCGGCGGCCCGCGGAGACGGCGAGCCAGCCGTCCACCGGGCAGGACGTGGAGCGGACCGAACGGGAGATGAGGTTCCCGGTGGAGCCGTACTCCAGCAGGGTGAAGAGGTGGGGAGTGGAGGCGGCGGAGGTGTCGTCCCAGCGAACGCCCGTCATCCCGACCAGGACGACGGGGCGGTCCCCTTCGGAGGTGGGGGCCGGTGTGGCGGTGGAGGGCACGGCGACGAGGGCAAGGACGAACAGGAGGACCGCCACCAGCGGGTGACGCAGGCGCGGGGTTGCCCGGTGCGAGGTCCTCACCTTCCCGAGCCTACTTGGTGCAGGTGACCGGGGGCAGAACCGGGCGACAGGTGGGAGCGTGATCAGTCCAGCGAACACGGGTGTTCAGCATGTGTTTGCCTGCGCGGGCCACGGCCGTTAACAGGGTACCCTTGTCCCACTATGCGAATCGCCTATCTCGGCCCGGAGGGCACCTTCTCGGAAGAGGCGATGCTCCGGTATGCCCCGGAGGCCGAGGGCGTGCCGTGCGTGGACGTCCCCTCCGCCCTCGACATGGTCCGGATGGGCGAGGTCGACCACGCCGTGGTGCCGATCGAGAACTCGGTCGAGGGCGGCGTCAATGCCACCCTCGACACGCTCGCGCACGGCTCCGCGCTGATGATCGTGGGCGAGGTGCTCGTGCCCATCACGTTCACGCTCGTGGCCCGGCCGGGAACCGCGCTCGAGGACGTGCGAACGGTCGGGACCCATCCCCACGGCTGGGCCCAGTGCCGCCGCTGGATGCACGAGAACCTCCCGGAGGCGGTGCACGTGCCCACCAGCTCCACCGCTGCCGGCGCTGCCGAACTCGCCAGTGGCGAGGCCGAGTACGACGCGGGGCTGTGCTCGCGGATCTCCGCGGAGCGCTACGGCGTGGAGATCCTCGCGGACGGCATCGCCGACAACTGGCACGCCATCACCCGCTTCGTGGTGGTCTCCACCCCGAGGAGGCTTCCCAGGCCCACCGGCGCCGACAAGACGACGCTGATGGTCCACCTGGCCCACAACGAGGCCGGCGGCCTGCTCGACATGCTCGAGCAGTTCGCCGTCCGCGGGGTCAACCTGTCCAGGATCGAATCCCGGCCCATCGGGGACTCGCTGGGCCGCTACGGCTTCTCCATTGATGCAGAAGGCCACGTGACGGAGGAACGAATGCAAGCAGTTCTGATAGGCCTGCACCGGGTGTGCCCCCTGGTGCGGTTCATGGGGTCCTACCCCTCGGCCGAGGGCCGTCCCATCCGGTTGCGTCCCGGGACGTCGGACGCCGACTTCATCGCAGCGCGCACCTGGGTGCGATCGCTGCTCGACTCGTGAACGGCGAGGCGCGCACGCGCATCTTCAACGAGGCACGTGCGGCGTTCGCCGCGAGTGGCTACGACGGCGCGTCCCTCCGCACGATCACCAAGGCGGCCGGCGTGGACGTGGCCCTGGTCGCCTACTACTTCGGCAACAAGGAGGGACTCTTCCGCGAGGTCGTGGCCAGCTCGTGCGTCCGCGGCGGGCAGATCCGCGCCGCACTCGAGGAGGCCCGCCACGGCGCGGGAGCCGAGGTGGTGGGTGTGCTCGGCGAGCTGCTCGGGAACGAACGCTGCCGCCAGGTGCTCGAGGCGATCTTCCGGACCGTGCTCTCGCCGGACCACGACGAGGACGCCATGCACCGCCAGGTGGTGGAGCAACTCCGCGCGGAGTACGGCAACGTCATCGGGGGCCCGGACTCCCACCCGGGCAACCACATCTTCGGAGCACTGCTCACCGGCACCTTCGTGATGCGCCACCTCATCCCGGTGGAGCCGCTCGCCTCGGTGGACGTCGACACCCTCACCCGCGTGCTCGGCGTCCAGGCGCAGGAGATCCTCAACGCCGTCGACGACCGTGGTGAGCACGCCGGCTGGGGAGAGCTGCCCGGCGGGGTGAGCGGCGTCGTCGTCGAACCCGGATCGGACGTGAACATCGGGGGGCCGACGCCCGGTGAGGATGTCACCACGAAGGTGCGCATCCTCGATGCGGCACGCCGGTCGTTCGCCCGCCTCGGCTACCACGGCACCGCGCTGCGGGACCTGGCGGACGAGGTCGGGTGCAACGTGGCGCTCATCCCCTACCACTACGGCAGCAAGCGCGGCCTCTTCGAGGCCGTGGTGGGGCAGGGCCTCGCGCGAACGCACGAGATCCGCGCCCTGATGGACGAGCGCGACGTGCAGTCCGCGGAGTCGAACGCCGACGCGGCCCGCGGCACCGCCCGGATCATCGTGGACATGTTCACGAAGGACCCGTCCGCGACCGCGCTGCGCGCCATCGTGCTCAGTGCGGCGTCCCCGCGCGACGAGCACCGGGGGATGCACGACGACCTCATGCGGATGGTCCAGGCTGCCTACGACGACGCCATCGGGCAGGGCGGGGCTGCCAACTCCGAGGCTGCGGGCCATGAGCGCAGCGCGGAGGAGCAGCAGGAGCTGCAGCTCGCCTACCTGTTGTTCGGGGCGCTCCCCGTGGGGGTGTTCGTGCTCCGCGACATCATGTTGCTCGAGCCGTTGGCGAGGGTGCCGGTGGATGACTTCGTGCACCTGATCGCTCCGCGGCTCGAATGGCTGCTGAGCGGTGGCTTCACGGCCGCGATGCGGCGGACGCGCGAGATCACGCCGTCCTGACGATCATCCCGGCGTGAGGCGCGGGCGTGAGGCGCGGCCGGCGCCTGACGATCATCCCGTCCTGACGATCAGGCCGCCCGGCTGCACGCGGAAGTAGGTGGAGGTGGCGAGGCCGACAAGGTCGCCGTCCACCTGGACCGCCTCGGGATGACTGGTGTGGATCGCCATCGCCTTGCCGCGCCGGTACTCGATCCGGGAGGAGACGTCCGCCTCGTTGCGGATCCCCACCCCCTGGAGCACGATCTTGCCGCCGAAGGACGCCCAGCCGATCACGCCGCCGCGGGTGTCCACGGCCATGAGGTCCAGCCAGCCGTCGTCGAGCTTCGCGTCCGGCAGGAGGGTCACGCCGACGGGGAGCTTTCCACAGTTCGCCACCATGATGGTGCGGGCCTTCATGTGCTCGTCCCGCGGCGAGTCCCCGATACGGAGGCGGAAGTCCACCCGCCGGCCCAGCATCGGCTTCAGCGCGGCCACGATGTAG
The DNA here is from genome assembly GCA_009930425.1 of Actinomycetota bacterium. GTDB lineage: Bacteria > Actinomycetota > Actinomycetes > Actinomycetales > Actinomycetaceae > UBA1383. Next base: position 3,789 of record RZYE01000080.1, read on the forward strand.
GCCATCCAGCCGATCCGCGACTTCAGGTCCTCGTCCGTGCCGGCCACCATGTTCGCGTCCAGGCCCACGCCCGCGATCACGAGGAAGATGTGCTCCTTGTCCGGCGACGACTGCCGGACCCCGTGCTCCGCGAGGTCCAGCTCGTCCTGCACCACCTCGGCCACCCCGGACCTGAGGGCGGCCACCTCCTCCTCCGGGGTCAGGAGCTCGGTGCGGACCCAGCCGACGTCGATGGGTCGGTCCCGCCCGGTCAGCGCCGTCTTGATCATCTCCCGCGACGCGCTCAGCGTCAGGTCCAGGTTCCGGGCCAGCAGGTTCCCGGTCCCCATCGGCAGCAGCGCCATCGGAGTGCCGGTGCCCGCCAGCGTGGAGGCCACCGACCGCACCGTCCCGTCCCCGCCCGCGGCGACGACGACGCTCGCCCCCGCCTCCAGTGCCGCCCGCGCCTGCCCTGCCCCGGGATCCTCCACCGTGGTCTCGTAGAAGACGGGCTCCGGGAGTCCCACCTCGTGCGCCGTCTGCACGAGCAGGCGCTTGATCGCCGGCCAGTCCACGTTCTTGGAGGGGTTGAGGACCACGGCGGGTGGGCCGACGGGGTCCGGCTCGGCGTCGTCGTCGTCCTGCTGGAGGGGGCGTGCCGGCGCGGGGGACAGGGTGGTGGGGGTGCGCGACGCGCGGGCCAGGGCCACGCTCGCCAGCGTGAGCGCCACGATCCCGACGAGGAGCGCCAGGAGGGCGAGGACGGTCACGGCGGTGGGGCTCACCTGTTCGAATGTACTCGCCACATGCGTGGGCCGGGTCCGCATCCCGTTCCGGCGGCCTGCGCTGGTGTGGTTCGGGACCTTGCGGGGGCACAACGGTGGTCCGTGGCGTGAGGGAGGCTCCGTCGTGTGAGGGTGAGGTGGGTCGCGGTGGTCCGTGGCGTGAGGGAGGCTCCGTCGTGTGAGGGAGGGGTGGGGGGCGGTGGTCCGTGGCGTGAGGGAGCCTCCATCGTGCCAGGGTGAGGGGGCTCTGGCGTGATGGTGAGACGGTCCGTGCCAGCCCCACCCAATAGGATCGGAGCCATGATCGACCTGCGAGCCCTGCGCGAGAACCCCGAACCGGCGCGAGCCTCCCAGCGTGCACGGGGGGCGGACGAGTCCCTCGTGGACCGGATCATCGAGGCGGACGAGTCCCGCCGGGCCGCCCTCACCGCCTTCGAGACCGCCCGCGCCGAGCAGAAGGCCGTCTCCCGCTCCGTGGGCAAGGCCGCCCCGGGGGAGCGTCCCGCCGTCCTCGAGCGCGCCCGCGCCCTCGCCGACCAGGTCAAGGCCCTGGAGGCCGCGTCCAACGCCGCCGCGGCCGAGGCGGAGCAACTCGTCCTCCAACTCCCCAACCTCGTGATCGACGGCGTCCCCGCCGGTGGCGAGGCAGACTTCAAGGTCCTCCGCCACGAGGGCCCCACAACACGGGACTTCGAGGCCGAGGGCTTCACCCCCCGCGACCACCTCGATCTCGGCGAGCTCCTCGACGCCATTGACGTCAAGCGCGGCACCAAGGTCTCCGGCGCGCGGTTCTACTACCTGAAGGGCGTGGGCGCCCGACTCGAGCTCGCGCTCCTGACAGCTGCCCTGGACCAGGCCATCTCCTACGGCTTCATCCCCATGACAACCCCGACCCTCGTCACCCCCGCGGTGATGGGCGGCACGGGGTTCCTCGGCGCCCACTCGGACGAGATCTACCACCTCCCCGCGGACGACCTCTACCTCACCGGCACCTCCGAGGTGGCGCTCGCCGGCTACCACCAGGACGAGATCATTGACCTCGCGGACGGTCCCATCCGCTACGCCGGCTGGTCCACCTGCTACCGCCGCGAGGCCGGTTCCTACGGCAAGGACACCCGCGGCATCATCCGCGTGCACCAGTTCAACAAGGTGGAGATGTTCTCCTACTGCCGCCAGGAGGACGCCGAGGCCGAGCACGCCCGCCTGCTTGCCTGGGAGGAGGAGATGCTCGCCAAGGTGGAGCTGCCCTACCGCGTGATCGACGTCGCGGCCGGGGACCTCGGCACGTCGGCCGCCCGCAAGTACGACTGCGAGGCCTGGCTCCCCACCCAGCAGCGCTACATGGAAGTCACCTCCGCCTCGAACTGCACCACCTTCCAGGCGCGTCGCCTCGCCATCCGCGAGCGCACGGACGAGGGGAACCGTCCCGTCGCCACGCTGAACGGCACGCTGGCCACCACCCGCTGGCTGGTCGCGATGCTCGAGAACCACCAGCTCCCTGACGGGTCCGTGCGCGTCCCCGCCGCCCTCCAGCCCTACCTCGGTGGGCTGGAGGTGCTGGAGCCTCGATGACGCCGTTCACCGTCCCCCACCACCTGCCGACGGCGGGCCCGGACCTGTTGGTGGCGCTCGACGTCGACGGCACGCTGCTGTCCCACCTGGGTGACGTGACCCCCCGGGTGGTGGACGCCGTCGCGGCGCTCGCGGCGACGGGGGCGCACCTTGTGGTGGCGACCGGGCGGGGCGTGGTCGCGACGACGCCGGTGCTCGACGTCCTCGACCTCCTGCACGGCTACTCGGTGTGCTCGAACGGTGCGATGACGCTGAAGCTGGACCCCTCCTTGGAGCGTGGCTTCGAGATCCTCGAAGCGGTGACCTTCCACCCGGAGGCCACCCTCCGGCGGCTGCGGCGGGTGCTCCCGGAGGCGTTGTTCCTGGTGGAGGACGCACACATGGACAGGCTGGTCAGCGCCCCCTTCCCGGACGGGGAACTGCACGGCGAGCCACGCGTGGTGGACTTCGAGGAGTTGTGCCAGGTCAGTGCCACCCGCGTCACCCTGCGTGCCCCCGATCTGGAGGCGGCGCACATCCAAGAAGCACTCGACCAGGCCGGCCTGCACGGCGTCAGCTACGCGGTGGGGTGGACGGCGTGGCTGGACGTGGCGCCGGAGGGCGTGACCAAGGCCTCGGCGCTGGAACGCGTGCGGGAGCACCTGGGAGTCTCGCCGTTCGCGACCGTGGCCGTGGGCGACGGCGCCAACGACCACGAGATGTTCAACTGGGCGAGCTGGGGCGTGGCCATGGGCCAGGCCACCGACCAGACGAAGGCCCACGCCAACGACGTCACCGGGACCGTTGCCGAGGACGGCGTCGCGTGGGTCCTCGAGGCACTGCTGGGGCGGTGACGGGGATGGAACGCTGATGGATCCGACCGACTGGGGACTGCCGGAGATCGAGCCCGCGCAGTTGGGGGCCGGGCTGCTGGTGCTGCTCGTGGGCTTCGCCGTGGGGTTGCTGGCGCAGTTCGTGCTGCAGCGGTACTGGAAGTGGCGCCGTCGCAGCCCGAGCTTCGCCTCGGTGTTCGCCACGCTGGCCAAGTGGACCGCGGTGATCATCGCCGCAGGTGCCGCGCTCACCGTGGCCTTCCCGAGCGTGGAGCCGGTGAACGTGCTGGGCGGACTCGGGATCGTGTCCATCGCCGCCGGAATCGCGTTCCAGCAGGTGCTGGGGAACCTGTTCGCCGGGGTGATCCTGCTGACGCGGGAACCGTTCCGGGGTGGCGACCAGGTGGCCATCGGCGACGTGCGGGGCACGATCGTGCGCACGAACCTGCGCGAGACCGAGATCCGCACGTTCGACGGCCGGCGGGTGATCATCCCGAACTCGGTGATCCACGACGGCGTGATCACCGTGCAGACGGGGTACGAGAAGGTCCGGACCTCGGTGGACATCGGGGTGGCGTACGGGACGGACCTCGAGGTGGCGCGTGACCTCGCCGTCCGGACGATGACCGACGTTCCGGGCGTGGTGGCCGACCCCGCGCCGCAGGCGCTCGTGACCGGACTCGGTGCGATCACCATCGACATCGAACTCCGGTTCTGGTCCGGTGCGCTGCGGCTCGAGACGTTGGAGACCCGCGACCGCGTCATCCAGGCGATCCTCCGCGAGTTCGACGCCGCCGGGATCGAGATGCCCTCGCCTACTTCCGCGGTGGTGGTACGGGAGGCGGAGTCTGGGGATTGACGGGCTATCGCGGCCTCCACCTGTCGGTCGACACCCGACCTGATAGCGACGTGGGGGCTCTGCCAGCGAGAACGCGGTTCGTCTACTGCTGCCCGCAGTGCCGCAAGGTCCTGGGCGTGTCCCACCGCAAGGGCTTCTGGATGGGCTGACGACGCCTCAGGAACTCCGGCCATCGATTGGGTTTGCCCGCATGCGAATCAGCTGTCCCTGTCGGGTGCCCGCGCTGGGGTTGTGAGCACTTGGTTGCGCATGGGCAACTGAACGCTCACAGCTGGCCTGATTTCGGGCGCTTTCCCGCCCCTGTCCATGGCCACCACGCCACGTATGTCCATGGCCACCGTAATCTCCTTGTAGGCGGCCAGTTCATCTCCCTTCTGGTGGTCACGTGATCTCCCGTTTCGTGGCCAGCTGATCTCCCTGCCGT
>RZYE01000431.1 GCA_009930425.1 Actinomycetota bacterium
CGGGCTCTTCCCCTACAGCAAGCGGTACCTCGGCACGCTGGAGAACCACTTCTCCACGATCGGCATCAACGGCGTCAACGAGATGATCCGCAACTTCACCCTGGACGAGTACGACATCACGGACCCGCGCGGCCACGCCATGGCGGTCCGGCTCCTCGACCACGTCCGCGACCGGATGGTGGAGTTCCAGGAGGAGACGGGCAACCTCTACAACCTCGAGGCGACCCCGGCGGAGGGCACCACCTACCGGTTCGCCAAGGAGGACGCCAAGCGGTTCCCCGGCATCCTGCAGGCCGGCACGGAGGCCAACCCCTACTACACCAACTCCTCCCAGCTCCCGGTCGGGTTCACCGACGACGCGTTCGAGGCCCTCGAGCGGCAGGAGGAGTTGCAGGGCAAGTACACCGGCGGCACCGTCCTCCACCTGTACATGCCGGAGCAGGTGTCCTCCGTGGAGGCGTGCAAGAACCTGGTGAAGCGCTCGCTCACCAACTTCCGCCTCCCCTACATCACCATCACCCCCACCTTCTCGATCTGCCCGGTGCACGGCTACCTCGCCGGCGAGCACCACACCTGCCCGAAGTGCGCCGCCGCCAACCCCGACGCACCGCAGGACTGCGAGGTGTGGACCCGCGTCATGGGGTACTTCCGCCCGGTCTCGTCGTTCAACATCGGGAAGAAGGGCGAGTACGCCGAGCGCGTGATGTTCACCGAGGACAAGGCGGCGGTGCACCTGTGACCGTCCCGCTGCCCACCCGTCTCCCCGCCGTCGAGGTACTGCGGGGAGCGGGTGCGCGCGCGGATGACCTCACCATCGCCGGGCTGGTCCCGCTCTCGAGCGTGGACTGGCCGGGCAAGCTCGTGGCCACCGTGTTCTGCCAGGGCTGCCCGTGGAACTGCGCGTACTGCCACAACGCCTCCCTCATCGACTGTGCGCTCCCCGGGCTCCTCAGCTGGGACGACGACGTCGAGCCCCTCCTCGCCCGCCGGCGCGGGCTGCTCGACGGCGTGGTGTTCACCGGCGGCGAGGCCACCCGCCAGGCGGCGCTCGCCCCCGCGATGGCGCGAGTGCGCGATCTCGGGTTCGAGGTGGGGCTCCACACCGGGGGCGCCTACACGCGGCGCCTCGCCGAGATCCTGCCGCTGGTGGACTGGGTGGGACTCGACATCAAGGCCCTCCCGGAGGACTACGGCGCGGTCACCGGCGTCGCCGCCGCAGGGGCGCGGGCGTGGGAGGCGCTCCACCTCGTGCTCGACGCCGGGGTGGGACACGAGGTCCGGCTCACCCTGCACCCCGACTCCCCCCAGGCGGACACCGCCGTCGAGATCGCGCGCCGCCTCAGGAACGCCGGGGTGCGGGTGCTGGTCATCCAGGAGGCGCGCGCGGAGGGGACGCGCGACGCGTTCCAACAGCGCGCCCTGGGGTGGGACCTCGCCGCCTGGAACGCCCACCTGGACGGCATCCGGCGTGAGGTCGCGGACCTCGGATTCGAGCACTTCTCCGTCCGCTGACGCTCGTCGCGTGTGACTCGCGGCACATCCTCGGGGCGCGAAAAGCGGCCGGTCTGGTTACGCTTCGTGGTCAGGTGTCCCATTCGCCGTCGAATCGAGGAAGAGCCATGCCCGTTCTCGGGACCACGAGTCTCACCATCGTCGCCGTGATCGCCGTCATCGCCGTCCTGGCG
>RZYE01000432.1 GCA_009930425.1 Actinomycetota bacterium
TCGGCGAACAGCCCGTCGTACGGCGAGAGGTCGAGGTCGAGGGCGTCGGCGTGGAGGACGCGTGCGCCGGGGAACGCCATGAGGTTGACGAGTGCGAGGGCCGCGGTCTCCTCGTCCCGCTCGACGGCGTCGACCTCGATCCCCAGGCCGGCGAGCGCGAGGGAGTCCGCACCGATCCCACAGCCGAGGTCCGCCACGTGGGTGCACCCCGCGTCCCGGTAGCGGCCCGCATGGTGCGCCGCGACGACGAGCCGGGTGGCCTGCTGCAGGCCGGCCTCGGTGAAGAGCATCGAGTCCGCGAAGCCACCGAACTTCGCCCGTGCGCGGTCGCGCAGGTGGAGCTGCGTGAGGATGGTCGCGACCAGGTCGGCGTCGAGGCCGCGCGCACGGAGCCGGTCGCCGAGCTTCAGGGCCTCCGCCGGCTCGTAGGGAGGGAGCGAGGCGAGGAGTGCCCACACCCCGGGATCGAGGAGGCGCGCGGTCGTGGTCACCCGGCCATTGTCGCACCGGCACGCGGGCTGGCACTCGCCTTGACCGAGTGCTAATCGCGGCATAGATTTGGGAGCGGACGCGGTCGAACCGGCCGCGTGGGACCTCCAACGCTCCGACCCCCGCGACGGCGGAGCACGAGGGGGCCCAGCAATCGAAGGATCGTATTCACAGGAAGGGAGTTCCGCTGTGTCGGTCTCCATCAAGCCGCTCGAGGACCGCGTTGTCGTGCAGACCCTCGAAGCCGAAACCACCACTGCCTCCGGGCTGGTCATCCCGGACACCGCGAAGGAGAAGCCCCAGGAGGGCCAGGTCATCGCAGTCGGCCCCGGCCGCATCGACGACAACGGCAACAGGGTTCCCCTCGACGTCGCTGTCGGCGACGTGGTGATCTACTCCAAGTACGGCGGCACCGAGGTGAAGTACCGCGGTGAGGAGTACCTCATCCTGTCCGCGCGTGACATCCTCGCCATCGTCGAGAAGTAGTCCGCCCTCACATCTCGGGGCCCAGGCGTAACGCCTGGGCCCCGAGTCGCGTCCTGATCCGCGCGCCGTCAGCGTGCTGCCGGTCAGGCGATGTGCTGCCGGTCAGGCGATGGTGCTCTTCGCCTTGCGTGCCTGGATGATCGCGGCACGCTCATCCTCCGAGAGCCCACCCCACACGCCGTACGGCTCCTGGACCGCGAGCGCGTGCTCGCGGCACTGCTCGATCACCGGGCAGCGGGCACAGATGGCCTTCGCCGCCTCGTCGCGGCGCCGGCGTGTCCCACCCCGCTCACCCTCCGGGTGGAAGAAGATCTCCGGATCGGCATCACGGCACAGGCCCTGGTACTGCCATTCCCACAGGTCCATCACTGGGCCGGGGAGCCGGGTGATCTCGGCCATGCACGCCTTCTCTCTGAGCCTGCCGGGGGTGCCGGGCTGTCTTCTTCCGGGGAGGTCTCCGCTTGTCCGGAGTTCCCCGTGCAAGCGTTGTGCGCTCTGGCAGGCCTGGGGGCGCAGCCACCAACAAACCTAGTGTGTTCCGGGACACATGTGCAAGGAACCGGTGACTGGTGTTGAATTCACCAGGAATTCGGCTCTCCTGTCGCTTCCTTGGGTGGTTGAGCGCGCCTGAAGTGGCGCACGCCGTTCTGGCGTCTAGGTTTCTGAGTTGTCAAGCAACAGGAACCTGGGGACGGAGAACGGCGTGCGT
>RZYE01000433.1 GCA_009930425.1 Actinomycetota bacterium
CTCGCAGACCTTGTGGAGGTCGTCGTAGCGCACGTTCTGTGGGTTCTTCCGCATCGCTGCCACGAGCTTGTCCACGGTCGCCACATCGCAATGGTACCGCAGGCAGTACCACAGTCAAGTAGCTCCCCGGGGGGTCCGGTTGCGCTTCCAGAGCACACCAAGAGCGGCAGATCCGCGAACGATGACTACAGTGATTGACCACCGCCTCCCGGGACGCCAAGGATGGTCTCCTCACGAAGGGAGGGTGGAGGGTGTGAAGTACACACTGATGTACCGGCTCGGTCTGACCCCGTGGGAGCACTACGCCGAGGTGGCGCAGGCCAGTATCACCGCGAAGCTCGAGCGTGAGAGCGCCGAACGCATCGTTCGCCCCCTCGGTCGCGCCCTTGACGTCGGGTGTGGCCGCGGAGTGCACAGCGCCGCACTCGCTCACCTGGGCTGGGACGTGGTGGGCATCGACATGGTTCGCCAGGCAGTCGAGGCGGCACAGCGAGCCTGCATCCACGGTGCCCGCTTCGAAGTCGCCGATGCCACGAAGCTGCAGCTGGGAGAGCTGGGACACTTCGACTTCTTCCTCGATATCGGTTGCTTCCAGGGACTTGATTCCAGCGGGCGCCGCGCCATGGGCGAAGGCGTGAGCGCCCTCGCCAATTCCTGCGCTACCTTGCTGATGCTGGCTTTTGGACCCACCTTGTTTCACCGCTTGACGGAGGGGGTCACGCGCGACCAGGTCACGACAGCGTTTCCTGGCTGGCGACTGCTCTCAACCGAGCCAGCAGACACGCGCGGACTCGGCTGGCCCCTGGACCGCTCTCACCCCACGTGGTACCGATTCGGACGACGCGACTGAGGAAACGTCCCCCACCGGAGCTCGCAACCGACCGCACGGCGACTCCTAAGAAGAGCTCGACCATCGACATGAGCGACCGCGCACCTCGCGGCAAAGTCGGATGTTGTAGGGACGTGTTCACCGCTACGGCGTGGCCGACTTCATCACATCTGAAGTTTGAACATGGCCCGTCAGTGCGCGACCGGGATGTTCACCCCCAAAGGGAGAACACCGACCCAGCCAGTCGCGCTCGGCACAGTCAACTGTCAGCCCTGCTACAGGCTCACGAGAGACGCGAGCAACTCGATAATGATGACGCCTGCCAAAGTGGCGAGCACGAGCATGAGCACTCCGTTCGCCACCTTCGCCCCCGCACTCTCGACCAGTTCCCGCCGCCCGGCGAAGAGCAGAGTCATGAAAGCGGCAGCGGCAAGGATGAGCAGCACATCGGAACCCATTGGGCCACAGTAGGTCCGGCACGGTGACACCACCGCGCGACGCGCAGTTCGCAACGGTGATGCTCGAAGTCGAGCCAGAGCGCTCGGTGCGGCAGATGAGCGCAAAGACCTCCTTCCCCTCTGAGCATTTCGTATTACACTGAGTGTATGAAGGAGACCATCAACGGCGTGCCGGTGACGGAGGAACAGATCCAAGCCTGGGCCGACGAAGCCGAACGCGGATACGACGTCGAGACGCTGCGTCGTCGCGGCCGCAAGCCTGTCGGCGACGGCCCCGCCAAGGTCGTCCCAGTCCGCTTGGATGACACCATGCTCGCCGCCGTCGACGAACGCGCCGCACGGGAGCACATCACCCGGTCAGAAGCCATCCGGGCCGCCATCCGCGCCTACGTCGCGT
>RZYE01000081.1 GCA_009930425.1 Actinomycetota bacterium
GTGGTCCCGACCACGAGGATCGGCGCGGAGCCCGTCGCGGAGATCTCCTCCCGCGTGCGCTCGGATCGGTGGGGCCAGACGTCGCAGGTGATCTCGGTGTAGGCCAGTGCGTCGCCGAGAGTGGGCGAGATCCGCTCCATCTCCGCGGCGTCCGCCCGCCAGTCCTCGAGCGTGCCCTCGACGGGGTAGTCGAGGCAGTTGATCGCCATGAATGCCTCGTTGGAGTTGTCCTCGTAGCTGCCGTCCTCGAGCCGTCCGGCCCCGTAGTCCGCCCAGTACAGCAGCTGCGATCCGTCGTTGCTGTTGATCGCGGCGTCGAGGGCAGCGGTGAGCTGGGGCCAGATGGCGTCCTCGTACATCGGCAGGATGATCCCCGAGACGGCCAGCGGGTAGGTCAGCGGGCGGTCCGGGTCACCGGTCGGGAGCGGGGTGACCCGCACGAGGTCGAGGAGCTGGCGCAGGCGGGCCAGCCCGTCGTCGACGCTCCCGCTGAAGGGGCACCCCTCCGAGCCGATGCAGTCCTCCATGTAGGCGCGCAGCGCGGCCTCGAAGCCCGCGGCCTGGCCGAGTGCCAGCCCGGAGATCGAGAGGGCAGGATCCACGGCACCGTCGAGGACGAACCTCCCCACCCGCTCGGGGAAGAGGTCCGCGTACACGGCGCCGAGGAAGGTGCCGTAGGAGTAGCCGAGGTAGTCGAGGGTCTCGGACTGCCCGACCGCGGCGCGGAGGATGTCGAGGTCGCGGGCGACACTGTCGGTGTCCACGTGCCCGAGCAGCTCGCCGGTGTTCGCCGCACAGTTCTCGCCGAACTCCTCCATCTCGGCGGAGTACTCCTGGAGCCCCTCGAGCGTGGCGGTGTCGACGGCGGCGGAGCGCCAGTCGTCCAGCTCCGCGTCGGAGATGCAGTCGACCGCGGTGGAGAGGTTCACGCCCCGCGGGTCGAAGCCCACGAGGTTGTACTCCTCGAGGACCGCGCCCGAGATGGAGAACGTGATCCACTCCAGCATCGCCGTCCCCGAGCCGCCGGGACCTCCCGGGTTGAGGAACAGTGCCGGCGCACCCTCCCCGGCGGTGTCCATGCGTGAGACGGCGATCCGGATCGTCTCGCCCGCCGGGTCGCCGTAGTCGAGGGGCACCTCCACCTCGGTGCACGTCAGGTCGGGACCGCACTCGCCCCAGTCCAGCTCCTGCTCGTAGAACGCGGCGAGCTCGGTGGGCGCACCCTCCGCCGGGTCCGACGGCGCCGCCGTCCCGGGCGCCGTGGTGGCCGCCGGATCCCGGGTCTTGAGCGGGCCGGGGTCGGTGCAGCCCGCCAGCGCGAGGGTGAACGTCGCGAGGATGACGGGAAGGAGGGTGCGGCGTGGGGTCACGTAGGCAAGGGTACCTGCGCCCGGCCGTCAGCCCTGAGGGCGCAGGGCGATCAGCATGGCCTCCACGGCGAGCAGTGGCGCCACGTTGGCCGCCAGCCGGGTGCGTGCCTCCCCGATCGCGTCCATCCGGCGCAGCGTCTGTTCCGGGGTGGACCGGGCCGCGAGCCCCCTGACCCGGTCCTCGACGTCGGCGTTGACCAGCTCCGCCCCGGTGCCCAGCTGCACGGACACCACGTCCCGGTAGAAGGCGAGGAGGTCCACCATGGCACGGTCGAGGAAGTCGCGCTGCGCCCGGGTGGCGCGCCGTTTCTGCTGCTCCTCCAGCTGGCGGAGCTGGGCCCGGTAGGCGGGAGGGACCGGCCCCTCCCCCACGCCGAGGGTCCGCAGCAGCTCGGCCCGCTCCTCCTCGTCCCGCTGCGCCCCGGCGGACTTCGCCTCCGCGGTCGCACCCTCGACGAGCACGGCGGCCTGCACGACGGCGTCGCCCACCCCCCGGATCGAGGTGGGGATCTCGAGGAGCCGGCGGCGCCGCTCGCGCGCCTCCGGGTCGGTCGCGAGGCGGCGCGCCATCCCCACGTGGGACTGGGCGGCACGGGCGGCGACGGCGGCCGTGGCCGGGTCCACCCCGTCGCGCTCCACGAGAAGGCGAGCGACGGCGTCGGGTGGGGGGACCCGCAGGCTCACGTGCCGGCAGCGGGAGCGGATGGTGACGATCACGTCGTCGGGCGACGGCGCGCACAGCAACCACACGGTGTGCTCGGGCGGCTCCTCGATGGACTTCAGGAGCACGTTGGAGGTGCGCTCGACCATCCGGTCGGCATCCTCGACGATGACGATCCGCCAGCGCCCCTGCGAGGCCGACCGGGCAGCGGTGGTCACCAGCTCCCGCACCTCGCGGATGTCGATGACCACCTTGTCGGTGCTGACGTTGGTGATGTCCGGGTGGGTGGCGGACATGGCCATCCGGCAGTTCTTGCAGGTCCCGCACCCGGGCGGGGACTCCTCGCACTGGAGGGCGGCGGCGAAGGCGCGCGCCGCGACCGAGCGGCCCGAGCCGGGCGGTCCCGTGAACAGCCAGGCGTGGGTCATGGCGCGGGGCTCGGCCACCGCCTGCGTGAGTGTGGCGACGACGTGCTCCTGTCCCACGAGCGAGGACCAGACGCTCACCGGGCCTCCAGCAGGGGTCGGAGGCGGACGGTGACGGCGTGGTGGATCGTGTCCTGGTCCCCGGCCGCGTCGAGGACCAGGTAGCGGCCCGGGTCTGCGGCCGCGAGCTGCAGGAAGACCTCCCGCACCCGCTCGTGGAACTCCGCGGACTCGCGTTCGAGACGGTCGGGAGTACCTGCCCTCCGCTGCGAGGCCGCCGCCGGGTCGAGGTCCAGCAGGACGGTGAGATCCGGGAGCAGGCCCTCGGTCGCCCAGAGGGAGAGGTCCCGCACCTCCGTGACGCCCAGCTCCCGTGCCGCCCCCTGGTAGGCCACCGAGGAGTCGAGGTACCGGTCCGTCACCACCATGGCACCGCGGTCGAGGGCGGGCCGTACCACGGAGTGGACGTGGTGGGCCCGGTCGGTCGCGAACAGCAGGGCCTCGGTGCGGGGATCGACGTGGCCCCCGTGCAGCAACGCCTCACGCAGGTACCTGCCGAGCTCGGTCCCACCCGGTTCGCGCGTCAGCACCACCTCGAAGCCCTGGTCCTCCAGCCACCGGCCGAGGAGGTCGCGCTGCGTGGACTTCCCGACCCCGTCGCCGCCCTCGAGGGCGATGAACAGGCCGCGGTCGGCGGGGGCGGGAATCACCGGGCCAGTCTAGCCGGGGCCACCCCCGGGGTGGCGGGGCCGCAGGGACGGCTCGTCCGGGTAGCGGACCGCCAGTTGGCGGCGCACCTCGTCCATGATCCCCATGACCTCGATCGTGTCCTCCCACGGCATGGTGGCCGACTCCGTGGCCTGCGCGTCGAGGCAGCGGGCGACCTCCGCGATCTGGAACTGGAAGCCTCCGGCCGGGTAGGCCGCCTCCCACCGGACCTGCTCCTCCCCACCGATCGCCACGGTGATACCACCGGGCCGGTAGAAGTCCGTGTCGAAGTCGATGCGTCCCTGGGTCCCGCCGATCCACGCACGGGTGGGGGTCCGGGCGGCCAGGTTGGTCGTCGCCACCCCGAGGGCATCGGGGTACATGAGCGCGGCGACCGAGGAGGAGTCCACCCCCGTGGAGAGCCGGTGTCCCATCGCACGGATCTCGCCGGGGCTCCCCAGCACCGAGTGGATGAAGGAGATCGGGTAGACGCCGAGGTCGAGCAGGGCCCCGCCCGCGAGCGCCGGGTTCCACATGCGCTCGACATGGGTGAGGGTCTGCCCGTGGTCTCCCACCACCTGCACCACGTCCCCGAGCGCCCCCGACCGGACGATCGCGCGTGCCACCACCATGTGCGGCAGGAACCGGGACCACATCGCCTCCATGGCGAACAGGCCCTTCGCGCGGGCGACGTCGAGGACCTGCCGCGCCTCGGCGGAGTTCCGGGTGAAGGCCTTCTCGACGAGGACGGGCTTGCCGGCCTCGAGGGCGAGGATCGCGTGGTCGCGATGCTCCGAGTGGGGCGTGGCCACGTAGACGACGTCGATCTCGTCGCTGGCGACGAGCTCCTCGTAGCTGCCGTAGGCGTGCGCGATCCCATGGTGCGCGGCGAAGGCCTCCGCGCGCTCCTTGGAGCGGGAGGCGACCGCGGTGACATCGCAGGCCGTGCCGTCACGCGCGTCGTTCAGGAACTGGCGGGCAATGCCGCCCGGGCCGATGATGCCCCACCGAGCGGGGGGACAGGTGGCCGGGTCCTCGATGTCCACATCGAGGTTGGCGAGGATTTCGGGGAGCTGGAGTTCCATGGTCATACCGCCTGCGGTCCGTCGAGAGGGTGGGTGCGCGCGTGTGCGACATCGAGGGAGAAACGCGTACCCGTAAGGGTGGCCGCCACGTGGACCGTCTCCGCGGGTCCGGTCGTGAGGGTGGTGGTGGAGTGTCCACCGGTGGACTGGTGACGCTTGAAGTACATCCGCACCACGTGCTGGCCGGGGGCAAGGACGAAGCGGTGCGTGGTGAGCCACGCGATCGGGTGGGCGACGCCGTCGACCTCGACGACGGGAGTGGCGAAGACCATCTGGAGGCGAGCCACGAAGCCCTCCGCTCGCGCGTTCACGGCAAGGGTGGATGCAACGGTCACTGACGCATCATGGCATCCCCGCAGGGGCGCCGCACCCGGATCAGCCTGCGCCGGCGGCTGGTCAGGCTGGGCCGTCGGCTGGTGAGGCTGCGCTGCCGGCTGGTCAGGACTTCGACGTGCGGGTCCCGCGCGTGGCCGCGGGCTTGCGGACCGCCGGCTTGCGGGAGCGCTTCGGCGCCGGACCCTTGGCCCGCTTCTCCGCGAGGAGCTCGAAGGCCCTCTCGGGGCTGAGCGCCTCGATCTCGTCCCCCTTGCGGAGGGTGGCGTTCGTGGTGCCGTCCGTGACGTACGGGCCGAACCGGCCGTCCTTGACGACGACGGGGGCGCCGCTCGCCGGGTCCGTGCCGAGTTCCTTGAGGGGCGCCGCCGCGCGGGCAGCCCCCCGCCGCTGCTTGGGCTGGGCGAAGATCTCCTCGGCCTGCTCGAGGGTCACGTCGAAGAGCTGCTCCTCCGTCTCGAGCGACCGCGAGTCCGTCCCCTTCTTCAGGTACGGACCGTACCGGCCGTTCTGGGCAGTGATCTCCGTGCCGTCCGCGGCCACCCCCACCGTTCGGGGCAGCGAGAGCAGGCGGAGCGCATCCTCGAGGTGGATCGTCTCGAGCTGCATGGACTTGAACAGGGACGCCGTCCGTGGCTTGGCCTTGGCCGGGGCGTCGTCCGGGAGGACCTCGGTGACGTACGGGCCGTAGCGGCCGTTTCGCGCCACGATCGGTTTGCCGGTGGCCGGGTCCGTGCCCAGCTCCCGCGAGTCATCGGTTCGGCTGGCCAGCAGCTCGCGCGCTCGCTCGAGGGTGAGCTCGTCGGGGGCGACGTCCTCGGGGATGGAGGCGCGCGACGTCTCTCCGTCCTCGCCCACCGCCTCCAGGTACGGTCCGTAGCGGCCGACCCGCAGGGTGATGCCCTCACCGAGCTCGATGGAGTTGACCGCACGGGCGTCGATGTCCCCAAGGCCGTCGACGAGCCCCTTCAAACCGTTCGAGTCCCCGTTCCCCCAGTAGAAGTGGGTGAGCCACTCCTGGCGGTCCTGCGACCCGGCGGCGATGTCGTCGAGGTCCGACTCCATCGCCGCGGTGAAGTCGTAGTCCACGAGCCGGGAGAGGTTGTCCTCGAGCAGGCGGGTCACCGAGAAGGCGAGCCAGCTCGGCACCAGCGCCTGGCCACGCTTCGTGACGTAGCCGCGATCGATGATCGTGGACATGGTGGCGGCGTAGGTGGACGGCCGCCCGATCCCCCGCTCCTCCATGGCCTTGACCAGGGAGGCCTCGGTGTAGCGCGGCGGCGGGCTGGTCTCGTGACCGGCGGCAGTGACCTCCGAGGCGTCCACGTGTTCCCCCACCGCGAGCTTCGGCAGGCGCGAGTCCGCCGACTCCGCCTCGTACCGCGCGGCGTCGTGGCCCTCCTCGTAGGCGGCCAGGAAGCCACGGAACGTGATCACGGTCCCGGACGCGGCGAACTCGAAATCGTGCCGGCCCGCGGGGATGCGGCACTCGGGGAGCTCCCCGGAGGCGGTGATGCGCACCGTCGCCGTCTCGCCGGTGGCATCGGCCATCTCGGAGGCGATGGTGCGCTTCCAGATGAGGTCGTAGAGCTTGAGCTGCAGGGCGGGCAGGTGTCCCAGCTCCGACGGGCGGCGGAACGTCTCCCCCGCGGGCCGGATCGCCTCGTGGGCCTCCTGGGCGCCCTTCGCGACCTTGCCGTAGCGGCGGGGCTTCTCCGGCACCGACGCCGGACCGTACAGCTCCTTCGCCTGGCTGCGGGCGGCCTTCACCGCCTGCGCCGAGAGCGCCGGGGAGTCCGTGCGCATATAGGTGATGTACCCGTTCTCGTACAGCGCCTGCGCGAGTCGCATCGTCTCGCGGGAGGACAGCCGCAACTTCCGGGAGGCCTCCTGCTGCAGGGTGGAGGTGGTGAACGGGGCGGCGGGGCTGCGGCGGTACGGCTTGGACTCGACAGCGGTGACGGCGCCCCCGGTCACCACCCCGGCGATCGCCTCCGCGCTCGCCTCGTCGAGGGCGGCCACCGCGGCGGTCCGGAGCACGCCGTCGTCGCCGAAGTCACGGCCGGTGGCCACGCGCGTGCCGTCGACGGCGGACAGCCGGGCCTGGAACGACTCGGCGTCACGGGCGAACCGCGCGGTCACGTCCCAGTAGGAGGCGGCACGGAACGCCATGCGCTCGCGCTCCCGCTCCACCACCAGTCGGGTGGCCACCGACTGCACGCGGCCCGCAGAGAGGCCGGGGCCGATCTTGCGCCACAACAGCGGCGAGACCTCGTAGCCGACCAGGCGGTCGAGGATGCGGCGGGTCTCCTGGGCATCGACGAGGTGGATGTCCACGTCCCGGGTGTCCCCCACGGCCCGCTCGATGGCCTCCCTGGTGATCTCGTGGAACACCATCCGCTTCACCGGGACCTTGGGCTTCAGGACCTCCAGCAGGTGCCAGGCGATCGCCTCGCCCTCGCGGTCCTCATCGGTGGCGAGGTAGAGCTCGTCCGCCTCCTTCATGAGCCGCTTCAGCTCGGTGACCTTCTTCTTCTTGTCCGGGTACACCACGTAATACGGCTGGAAGCCGTGCTCGACGTCAACGGCGAACTTCCCGTACGGCCCCTTCTTCATGTCCGCGGGCAGCTCCGACGGCTGGGGCAGGTCCCGGATGTGGCCGATCGACGCCTCGACGTCGAAGTCCTTGCCGAGATACGCGCTGATGGTGCGTGCCTTGGCGGGCGACTCGACGATCACAAGCTTGCGTGCCACGGCGGCCTTCCTGACGGGAGAGGAACGGGGACGGCGCGATATGAGTCACCGGTGAACCCCGAGGGAATACTGGCACAGGTTGGCGAGGCCATGCACACCGCGTCCCCACCCCGCAAGGCGAGATGGGGACGTGGTGTCGGTGCCGGCGGAACGGTGTGCCGCGGACGCTCGTGCTTGCGATCAGGCGCTGCCGGGCACCATGACCTGCCCGCCGGTCAGGCGGCGGAACACGAAGGCGGAGGCGATCGCGACCAGTGGGATCGCGACGAACACGCCGACGAACAGGGCGAGCACGCCGAGGATGAACACGCCGAGGGCCGCGAGGCCGAACAGGATAGTGGTGCCGAGATTCTGGGTGACCAACTGAACGCTCGCCTTCAGCGCATCCACCGCGCCGAGGCCCTTGTCGAGGGCGAGGTGGAGGTACCAGGCGCCGAGCACCTGGACGATGATCCCGGGGATCACCAGGAGCAGCAGGCCGATCCCCACGGCGATCCCGAGGATCACCGCGGCGAGGATCGCTTGGAGCAGGTTGGGGATCGAGGTGAAGTCCGCGAAGCTGATCCGCCGGCCGTCCGCGACGCGCAGGGCGACCTGGATGAACGAGGCTCCGATGATGTACCCGACCACGGTGAAGACGATGTTGACGAATCCGGAGGCGGGAGTGGCCGAGGTGATCGTGGAGTCGAAGAACTGGGTCTCGGTCCGAAGCGAGCTCTCGAGGCTCTCGCCGATGCCTCCCACCACGATCGCGATCAGGGCGGCGATCAGCCACGGCACGGGATTGGACTTGAAGGCCTCCCACGCGTAACGGAAGGCCTCGCCGATCGAGACCTGGACCGGCCCGTAGCGCTG
>RZYE01000434.1 GCA_009930425.1 Actinomycetota bacterium
ACGTTGGCCGCCTCATCGGTCATCAGGTAGGTGACGAGTGAGGCGAGTTGCTCCGGCTCGGCCATCCCGAGCGCGGACTGGTGGACCGGCGTGATGGCGCCGAGGCCCGCCATGTTCAGCTTCTCCTGCGGCATGGACTGGCCGATGTTCGTGTTCACGCCTCCGGGGCAGACCGCGTTGCAGCGGACACCCTGCTTCCCGTAGGTGTAGGCAGTGTTGCGGGTGAGGCCAACCACGGCGTGCTTGGACATCGTGTAGATCACGCCCGCCGCGGCTCCACGGATACCCGCCTCGGAGGAGATGTTCACGATCGAGCCCTTGGCCTCGAGCAGGTGCGGCATGGCCGCACGCGAGAGGAAGAACGGGCCGTCCACGTTCACCCTCATGACCTTGCGGTACAGATCCGTGTCCGCGTCGGCCACGCCGGCGAAGTAGTCCATGATGCCGGCGTTGTTCACGAGGCCGTCGAGGCGTCCGTCCTTCGAGGCCTCGGCGACGAGTGCCGTGCAGGTCTCCTCGTCCCCGACGTCGCCGACGAAGGCGCGAGCCGAGCCGCCGGCGTCGGTGATGAGCGTGACCGTCTCGTCCGCGGGGCCCTCCGCGATGTCCGCGACGACGACGGTCGCGCCCTGGCCGGCGAGCATCTGCGCCGTCGCGCGGCCGATCCCGGAACCTGCTCCGGTGACGATGACGACCTTGCCTGTGAGGTCGAAGAGTGCCATGTGTTTCCTTCCTTCTGGTGGCCGACGGCGGCCGGGCCGGTCGCCGTCGAGCGGTCCTCTCCAGTGTGACACCGGTCTCATCCCCGCGCTCGGTATGATCGGGCGTCGGGAGGAGCAGCATGCACGCGATCGGGTTCGACCGGGAGAAGTACCTCGCCCTCCAGTCCCACCACATCGACGCCCGGCGGCGTCAGTTCGGCGGCAAGCTCTACCTCGAGCTCGGCGGCAAGCTCTTCGACGACCTCCACGCCTCCCGCGTGCTCCCGGGCTTCACGCCGGACACCAAGATCGCGATGCTCGAACAGCTCAAGGACGACCTGGAGATCGTCGTGGTGGTCAGCGCCAAGGACCTGGCACGCAACAAGGTGCGAGCCGATCACGGCATCTCCTACGACGAGGACGTCCTCCGCCTCATCGACGGCTTCCGCTCCCGCGGCCTCTACGTGGGCAGTGTGGTGATCTCACGGGTGACCGAGGACAACGGTCACGCCCGTGCCTTCAAGCGCAAGCTCGAGAAACTGGGGCTGAAGGTCTACCGCCACTACCCGATCAAAGGCTACCCGAACGACATCCCCCTCATCGTGAGCGAGCACGGCTACGGGCGGAACGACTACGTGGAGACGTCCCGCGACGTCGTCGTCCTCACGGGTCCCGGACCCGGCAGCGGCAAGATGGCGACCTGTCTGTCGCAGCTGTACCACGACCACGTGCGCGGCATCCCGTCCGGCTACGCCAAGTTCGAGACCTTCCCGATCTGGAACCTGCCGCTCGACCACCCCGTGAACATCGCCTATGAGGCCGCCACCGCGGACCTCGACGACGTCAACATGATCGACCCCTTCCACCTCGCGGCCCACGGTGTCCAGGCCGTCAACTACAACCGGGACGTCGAGATCTTCCCGGTGCTGAACCTCCTGTTCGAGCGGATCCTCGGGGAGTCGCCGTACAAGTCGCCCAC
>RZYE01000435.1 GCA_009930425.1 Actinomycetota bacterium
CGACGTACACCTGCTCGCGTCCGTGCTGCTGACGCCGGGGGTGCGGCTGTTCACCGGCGACCGGCGCCTCGCCGCGGTTGCGAGCGCCTTGGGGATCGGCCACCACGGCTGAGGTAGCTATGGCCTGGCTCACAGTGGGGTGACACACTGGAGGCACGAGAGGAGGCCGCCATGCGACGGATGCTCACGATTGGCCCGGTGGTGGCTGCCCTGCTCCTGACCGCGGGGTGCACCTCCACCACCCCCGACGGTGGCACGGGTTCAGGGACGCCGACGACGTCGGGCACGCCTGCGCCGTCGCCCTCACGGACGATGCCGAGTGGTCTGCCGTCACCGACGGCGCTGCCCACGGGCGGCGGCACCCCCGTCACCGGCGAAGTGCCGGCGGCCCTGCTGGCGGAGATCGTGGCGGACGCGGCGCTGCGCAGCGGGGTGGCGGAGGCGGACATCGTGGTGGTCCGCGGTGAGTCCGTGACGTGGAGCGACGGCTCGCTGGGTTGCCCCCAGCCCGGGATGAACTACACGCAGGCGCTGGTGCCGGGCTACTGGGTGGTCCTCGACGCCGATGGCACCGAGTACGACTACCGCGTCAGCGCGCGCGGATTCTTCACGCTCTGCGAGAGTGGTGGGAGCCCGCCGTTGGAGTCCCGGGACAGGTAGCCACCGTCCTCGCTGGACACACGGGACGGGGCCCCTCGCGGGGCCCCGTCCGTGTGGTGAGTGACTACTCCACGAGGAAGAGCAGCGCCTCGGTGTCCTGGGTGGCACCACCGCGAACACCGGCGCCTCGGTCACCGTTGGTGAACAGCAGCAGGCCGAGCTCGGGGGAGTTGCCGGGGAAGGCGCCGAAGTCGTAGACCTCAAGCGCGCCGGATCCCCGCGCGGCGATGTCCTCCGGGACGCCGTAGAACCGCTCGCCCCACGGGGTGACCGTCAGGCCCTCCACCGCATCGCCGGGTCCGCCGTAGTAGAAGTCCTGCGCCACCACGTCCATGTCGACGTTCGTTGCGAGCAGATCGGCCGCACTCATGCCGATCTGTTCACCGCAGATGGTGAGTGCGGTGTTCCCGGTGTTGGTCGCGTGCTCCGCGAAGAAGAACGCCGACGCAGAACCCGTGGCAAGGTTGAGGACCCAGGCGAGTTGTCGCCCGTCCGTGATCGTGCCGAGGCCGGAGGCGTCGCGGTTCAGCACTACGTAGTCGTCCGTGCCGTCCTGGTTCGTGTCCAGGTACACCTGGTGCGAGACCGGCAGCAGGTGCTGCTGGGGCTCCCACGTGTTGACCGCGAACACCCAGAGGAACGAGGCATTCGCCGAGCAGAAGCCCGCCGGCACCGGGAAGGTGTTGATGCCCACGGCCCGGATGTCCGGAGTCGGCATGCCCTCGCCGGCCATGCCCTCTGGCTTATCATCACTCACCGCGAGCAGCGCGTAGGCGTCGTTCTGTGCGGTGCCGACGCCCCGGTTGTTGAGCCGGATGACCTCTGGGTCAGGACCGCCGGCGAGACTCGACGTGTTCGCCACGACATCGGCCGCCTTCCGTGGCAGCACGTGCCAGGGAATGGTGAGTTGGTCATCAGAGCTCGTGAGCTCGAGGTAGCCGTCGTACTCGTTGACGGTCAGGGCTGTGGGATCCGCGCCCTGACTGCCAGAGTTCATGTGGTTGCCGCGCAACATG
>RZYE01000436.1 GCA_009930425.1 Actinomycetota bacterium
GCTCGCCACGTCGCTCGGCATGTCCATGCCGATCTCGACCCCGCCGAACGCGATCGCCTACGCCACGGGACAGATCGAGCTCAAGCACATGGCGCTCGTGGGCCTCATCGTCGGAGTCGGCGGTGCCCTGCTCCTCGCCTTCGCGATGCCCCCGATCTGGCAGTTCTTCGGACTGCTGTGATGGACCTCCTCGTCCTCGTCATCGGGAGTGGCCCGCGTGCGGCCGAGGTGGCCGCGAACCTGCGCGCCGCCCTCGGGGAGCGCCTGCCGGTCGCCGTCGCCGACGCCGTCGCCGTCGCCCTCGACATCGTGAACTCGGGCGAGGCCACCGTGCCGCTGGTGGTGCTGTGTGCCGGGGACGGCGACGTCGATGCCGCCATGCGGGAGCTATACGAGGACGACCAGCTCGAGCACGCCCGGACGATGGTCCTGACCACCAGGACGGACCACCGCGACCTGGCGGAGGCCATCGACAGGGGCTGGCTCCACACGCTCGTCGTGCAACCATCCCCGCCCGGACTCCTCGAGTGGATGGTCACCTCCCAGCTGTCCTCGTGGATGGCGGACCGCGATCTCGATCCGGTCCCGGTCTTCGCGCCGCCGGAGCAGGGCAGCGAGCCGAGCGAGCTGTTCCAGCTCCTCGAGGCGAGCAACGAGGAGCTCACCGAGCGGATCGTCCGCGGGATCGACCGGGCGCTGACCCCCCGTCCCCGCATGGTGCTGCCACCGGGCGTACGCCTCACGCGGCAGGGCGAGGACGTGGACGGCGTGTTCATCCTGATCTCCGGGAAGGTCGCGCTCACGCGTGCGACTCCCTCGGAGAACCTCCTGCTGCACCACGCCTCCACGGGGCCGGTGGTGGGGCTGCTCTCCCTCGCCCGCCAGCAGAAGGCCTTCTTCACCTCGACCACCACCACCGAGGTCGAGGCGATCCACCTCTCCACGGACCAGCTCAACCGTGCCCTCATCCTCGATCCCGGAGTTGCCGCCGGCCTCACCGCCGGGGCCATCAGGGGCCTGACCCTCCGGTTGCTCCGTTCCGAGGAGCTCCAGGTGGAGCGCAACGAGCTGAACGCCAAGCTGAAGAAGGAGCAGCGCCGGCTCGCCAAGGCGCTGTCGGCGCTGGAGGCAGCGCGGCTGGAACTCATCCAGCAGGCACGCTTCGCCACGCTCGGCGAGCTGGCCGCCGGGGTCGCCCACGAGCTGAACAACCCGGTCGCCGCGCTCACCCGCGCCGCCGCGACACTGGCCGAGGAGGTGAGCCGGCTCGTCGCCTCCCACTCGCAGGGACAGGTGCTCGGCGAGGTCCTCGAGTCCACGCGGAACCGGCCCGGTCTCTCCACCGCCCAGGAACGGCAGGTCCGCCGCGAACTGGAGAAGCTGACGAAGGACCCGGAGCTGGCCTGGCGACTGGTCGCGGCGGGGATCACCGATCCCGCGCTCGCCCGGTCGGTGAAGCCGAAGCAGCTGGACATGGTGGAGTCCGCCGCGATGCTGGGCACGGCGGCACGCAACATCGAGGTCGCCTCCGCGCGCATCGCCGAACTCGCCACCTCGCTCCGCTCGTACGCCCGCCCCGAGTCGGACGCGCTGGACGGCGTGGACCTCAACGCCGGCATCGAGGACACCCTGCGCCTCGTCGCCCACCGGCTGCACGGGATCGAGGTCGTCCG
>RZYE01000082.1 GCA_009930425.1 Actinomycetota bacterium
GCTGCTGCTCGTGCTGCGCTTCGTCGTCGGGCTCGGGCTCGGCGCGGAGCTGCCGGTGGCCTCCACCCTCGTCTCCGAGTACGCGCCCCGCCGCATCCGCGGCCGCGTGGTGGTGGTGCTCGAGTCGTTCTGGGCCGTGGGCTGGCTGCTTGCCGCCCTCCTTGGCTACTTCGTGGTTCCGCTCGAGAACGGCTGGCGCTGGGCACTCGCGATCGGCGCCGTGCCGGCCGCCTACGCCCTCGCGGTCCGCTACGGGTTGCCCGAGTCCGTTCGCTTCCTCGAGCGGACGGGGCACACGGCCGAGGCCGAGGCCGCGGTGCGCCGATTCGAGGAGGCGGCCGGGATCGCGCCGGTCGAGTCCCCTGCCCTCCCCGAGGCGCCGAGGCCGAGCTGGAGGGCGCTGTGGCAGCCCACCTTCCGGCGCCGGACCATCGCGCTGTGGCTCACGTGGTTCGGGGTGAACTTCGCCTACTACGGGGCGTTCATCTGGCTTCCCACCCTGCTGTTCAACAGCGGCTTCCCCCTCGTGAAGTCCTTCGAGTTCACGCTGTGGATCACCCTCGCCCAGCTGCCGGGGTACGCCACGGCGGCGATCCTCATCGAACGGTGGGGGCGCCGTCCCACCCTGGCCACCTTCCTCGCCGGGTCCGCTGCCGCCGCGCTCGTCTTCGGCCTCGCTCCGACCGAGGCGGTCATCCTGGCCTCGGGGATGGCGCTGTCCTTCTTCAACCTGGGGGCATGGGGCGCGCTGTATGCGATCACGCCCGAGGTCTACCCCACCTCGCTGCGCGGGACCGGCAGCGGCAGCGCGACGGCGTTCGGGCGCGTCGCCGCCATGACCGCCCCCCTCGTGGTGCCCGTCCTCGTCGCCGCCGGCGGGCTCCCCGTGCTGTTCGCGGTGCTCGGCGCGGCCTTCCTCCTGGCGATGGTGTCAGCGCTGTTCCTCCCGGAGCTGGCCGGGGAGGCCCTCGCCGAGTGATGGGTCCGGCCCACGGGCATGGAGTCGGACGCGGCGTCGTGGCCGGCACGCGGTACGGTCGTTCCATGACAGAGCGTACCGACGACCAGGAACTCACAGATCGCGTCAACAACAGGTCCCACCGGCCCAGTTCGGCGGCGTTCCGTGAGTTCATCGCCACCGAGTGGGAGGCCCGGACGCCGGTGCTCCCGGACCGCTCCCCGGCCGCCCCGTTCGCCGACGAGCGCCGCCGCCGGATCGGCGAGCGGTTCCCCGGGGACCGACTCGTGGTGCCCGCCGGCCAGCTCGTCACCCGCTCCAATGACACCGACCACCGCTTCCGGCCCCACAGTGCCTTCGCCCACCTGACCGGACTGGGAATGGACCAGGAGCCGGACGCCGTCCTGGTCCTCGAGCCCACCGACGACGCCCACGAGTCCGTGCTGTACTTCCGGCCGGCCGCCGGGCGGGACACCGAGGAGTTCTACGCCGACTCCCGCTACGGCGAGCTCTGGGTGGGGGTGCGGCCCACCCTGGAGGAGGTCGAGGCGCTCACGGGGATCCGGTGCGCCCACATCGACACCCTCGCCGACGCCGTCGCGAAGGACGCCGGGCAGGTCCAGATCCGCGTTGTCCCCCAGGCCGACTCCGCGGTCTCCGCCCTGGTGCAGAAGGTCCGTACCGAGGCGGGCACGGTCGCCGACTCCGCCGTCGACGAGGCCCTGGCGGAGGCGCTGTCCGAGATGCGGCTCATCAAGGACGCCTTCGAGATCGAGCAGATGCGCGAGGCGGTGGCGGCCACGGCCGAGGGGTTCGAGGAGATCATCCGCTCGTTCCCGCGAGCGATCCGGCACCGGCGCGGTGAGCGCGTCCTCGAGGGGGCCTTCCAGGCGAAGGCCCGCGAGGAGGGCAATGGGGTCGGCTACGAGACGATCGCCGCGGCGGGCGACCACGCCAACACGTTGCACTGGATCGCCAATGACGGGGTGGTGCTGCCCGGGGAACTCGTCCTCATCGACGCCGGGGTGGAGGTGGACTCGCTCTACACGGCGGACATCACCCGCACGCTGCCGGTGGACGGGGTGTTCTCCGAGCCGCAGCGCGAGGTCTACCAGGCGGTCCTCGACGCGTGCGAGGCGGCCCTGGCGCGTGCCGGGGAGAGGGGTGCGCGCTTCCGCGACGTCCACGCCGCCGCGATGGAGGTGATCGCCGACCGGCTGGAGGGGTGGGGCATGCTCCCCGTGACGGCCGCGGAGTCGCTGGACCCGGAGGGCCAGTACCACCGGCGCTGGATGGTCCACGGCACCTCGCACCACCTGGGAATCGACGTGCACGACTGCGCCCAGGCGAAGCGGGAGCTCTACCTCGACGCGGAACTCGAGCCCGGCATGATCTTCACGATCGAGCCCGGCCTGTACTTCCGTGCCGACGACCTCGCCGTCCCGGAGCGCTTCCGTGGCATCGGCGTGCGGATCGAGGATGACATCCTCATCACGGGGGAGGGTCCGGTTCGCCTCTCCGAGGACATCCCGCGCACGGTCGCGGACGTGGAGGCGTGGATGGCCCGGCTCCTGACGAGCTGACCTCGCCGGCCGCTCGAGCCCCAGCCCGCGCCAGCCCCAGCCCGCGCCAGCCCCAGCCCGGGTCAGCCCCGGCCGGCGCTCCGGCTACTGGCCGTCGCTCGCGGTGGGTCCGCTCTCGGGGGGAGTGATGCGCTCGCCGTAACGGGGCGGCTCGGTGAGGTCAACGACCGGCGGACGCGCGGCGGGAGTGACGATGCCGCGCTCCTGGAGGATCTGACGGCACCGGAAGGCGACGTCGGTCTCGCACCGCAGGCCGTACCGGGTGGCGACCACCTGGCTGATCGAGGTGAAGTCGCGCTTCCCGCCGGACAAGGCGTGGGCGGCGAGGCCGAACAACGCGCCGAATACCCCGCCCAGGGTGACGCCGAGGACCACCGGGGAGAAGTCCGCCGCTCCGACGATCACCCACAGCAGGCCGATCATGAGGCCGAACCACATTCCCGAGAGCGCCCCGGAGAGGGCCGCCCGGCCGAAGTTCATGCGCCCGGTGACCCGCTCGACCATGCGGAGGTCGGTGCCGATGATCGAGACCTTGCGGACGGGGAACTCGGCGTCGGCCAGTGCGTCCACCGCAGCCTGGGCGGCCTCGTACTTGTCGAACGTGGCGACCTCCTCGCCCAGCGGCATCACGCCGAGGCGCTGCCACGAGTTCATCTGCGTCATGCCCACCATTATCCTCCACGAGGCTGGGAGATCACTGGACGGCGTCGCTGCTGCCGCCCGCGCCACTGCTGGCCTAGTCTGGAGCCGTGACCTCCACCACCCGCCCGAGCGCCCCGACCCGGGTCTACGTCGCCCGGCTCGCGGGGACGTCCGTGTTCGACCCCATCGGTGACCAGGTGGGCAAGGTGCACGACGTCGTCGTCCTGGTCCCCGTCAAGGGGGTCCCCCGGGCGGTCGGGCTCGTGGTCGAGGTCAGCGGGCGCCGGCGCGTGTTCGTGCCGCTGACGCGCGTCACCGGGATCGAGCCGGGCGCGGTCATCACCACCGGCCTGCTGAACATCCGTCGCTTCGAGCAGCGTGCGAGCGAGACGCTCGTTGTCTCGCAACTCCTCGACCGCGTGGTCACGATGCGTGACGGATCCGGGACCGCCACCATCGAGGACGTGGCGATGGAGCAGCAGCGCAACGGGGACTGGTTGGTCACCAAGCTCTTCGTGCGCCGGCGCGAATCGGGGCTGCTGCGCCGCGGCTCGACGCTGGTCGTGGACGTCACGGACGTCACCGGGCTCGGACCCTCAGCAGAACAGCAGGGCGCTACCTCCCTCCTCGCCAGCCTCGGCGACATCAAGGCCGCCGACCTGGCGGACGTGCTCCGCGACCTGCCGGATGACCGCCGCATCGAGGTGGCGGCGGAACTCGACAACGAGCGGCTCGCCGACGTGCTCGAGGAGCTGGGTGACGAGGACAGGGTGGAGATCCTGTCCGCGCTCGAGGCAGGACGGGCCGCCGACGTCCTCGACGTCATGCAGCCCGACGACGCCGCCGACCTGGTCTCCGAGCTCTCGCCGGACAAGGCCTCCGAACTGCTGGCGCTCATGCAGCCCGAGGAGGCGAAGGACGTCCGGCGCCTGCTCGCGTACGACGAGCGCACCGCCGGTGGCCTCATGACCACCGAACCGATCATCCTGGGGCCGGAGGCCACCGTGGCGACCGCGCTCGCACAGGCGCGGCGGCGTGACATCAACCCCGCCCTCTCGACCATGATCTTCGTGGCCCGGCCCCCACTCGAGACGCCCACGGGCCGGTTCCTCGGGGTCGTCCACCTCCAGCGCGCCCTGCGTGAGCCGCCGCACGAGCCGCTGGGGAGCTTCCTCGACACCGACGTGGAGGGCGTGACGCCCACGGACACGATCAGCAAGGTCACCCGGCTGATGGCGACCTACAACAACACGGCCCTGCCCGTACTGGACGAGAACCGCCGGCTGCTCGGCGCCATCTCGGTGGATGACGTGCTGGACAACCTCCTGCCCGAGAACTGGCGCGAGGCCGAGGACGAGGAGACGGACAACGCGGACCTGAGGATGCTCCATGGCTGAGCGACTCGACCAGCCGAAGGAGTACCGCAAGCGACTGCCCCGTGTCGACCTGCAGTCGGAACCTGTGGCCCGGGTGGCGGAGGGCATCGCCCGCTTCACCGGCACCCCGCAGTTCCTGGTGTGGCTGACGCTCTTCGTCCTGGCGTGGCTGGCGTGGAACACGTGGGGACCGGAGGTGCTGCGCTTCGACCGGGCCGACCTGGGGTTCACCGCACTCACGCTCATGCTGTCCCTCCAGGCCTCCTTCGCCGCCCCGCTGATCCTGCTCGCCCAGAACCGCCAGGACGACCGGGACCGGGTCACGGCGGAGCAGGACCGCCTGCGTGCCGAGCGCAATCTCGCGGACACCGAGTACCTCGCACGGGAGATCGCCGCGCTCCGCATCGCCATGGGCGAGGTGGCCACCCGGGACTACGTCCGCGCCGAACTCCGGGACCTGCTCGAGGAGCTGCTCGCGGACCGTGACCGACGCGAGGCGGACGAGGCCGATTCGGGGGCGGCTCCGGACCGGCTGTAGGATCGGGGCCATGCCCGCCCTCACCGAAGAAGCAGTCCGGACACGACTCGAGACGGTCCAGGACCCCGAGATCCACAAGCCGATCACGGAGCTGGACATGGTCCGGAGCGTCGAGGTGACCGGCGGTGACGTCGTCGTCGGGATCGACCTGACCACGCAGGGGTGCCCGCTCCAGGACACCATCACGCGGGACGTGAAGGCCGCCGTGGGCGCACTCGAGGGCGTGACCTCCGTCGAGGTGGTCATGGGCGTGATGAGCGACCAGCAGCGCAAGGACCTGCGGACCAAGCTGCGCGGCGGGAAGCCGGAACCCGTCATCCCGTTCTCGCAGCCGGGTTCGCTGACACGGGTGTACGCGATCACCTCCGGCAAGGGCGGGGTCGGCAAGTCGACCGTCACCGCCAACCTCGCCGTGGCACTCATCGAGAAGGGCCTCAAGGTGGGCGTCCTCGACGCCGACATCTACGGCTTCTCCATCCCCCGGATGCTGGGGGTCGAGCACCCTCCGACGACTCTTGACGACATGATCGTCCCGCCCGTCGCCCGCGGCGTGAAGGTGATCTCCATCGGCATGTTCGCTGCCCCGGGCGCCCCGATCGTCTGGCGTGGGCCGATGCTCCACCGCGCCATGCAGCAGTTCCTCGGCGACGTGTTCTGGGGCGACCTGGACGTCCTCCTCCTCGACCTCCCACCCGGGACGGGCGACATTGCCATCTCGCTCGCCCAACTGGTCCCGAACTCCGAGATCCTCGTCGTCACGACGCCGCAGCTCGCCGCGTCCGAGGTCGCGCAGCGTGCCGGCATCCTCTCCTCCCAGACCCACCAGCACGTGGTCGGCGTCATCGAGAACATGTCCTGGCTCGAGACCCCCGACGGCACGCGAATCGAGATCTTCGGCTCCGGTGGCGGCGAGGAGGTCGCCCGCGTCCTGTCCGCCGGGTTGGCCTATCCGGTGCCCCTGCTCGCCCAGGTCCCGCTGGAGAAGCGCCTCCGTGAGGGTGGCGACGCCGGCGTCCCCCTCGTGCTCACCGAGCCCGCCTCCGGTGCCGCGCAGGCGCTGGCCTCCGTGGCGGACCACCTCGCCTCGCGGACCCGCGGGCTGGCCGGCCGGTCCCTCGGAATCAGCCCGAAGTAGCCATGTTCAGCGGCTGGGAGGTCATGGTCCTCCTCATGATCGTGCTGCTGGTAGTCGGCCCCGACAAGCTCCCCGAGATCGCCCGCCAGCTCGGCAGCTGGACGCGGATGGCGCGGGACCTCATCCGCGAGGCGAAGAGCTCCCTGAAGGACGAGCTGGGGGACGAGATCTCCGACCTGCGCTCGCTGGACCCACGCCAGTACGATCCGCGCCGCATCGTCCGCGAGGCCCTCATGGAGGACACGCCACCACGGCCGGCGTCCAGACCGGCACCGAGGCAGGGGCCCGGACAACCCGGACGGCCCGCGGCCGCGACCACGGGCTCAGCCGCGGCCAGCGAGACGAACCCCGACGAGCCCCCGGCCGCTCCATTCGACGACGAGGCGACCTGAGGCCTAGTTCGCCTCCTGCTCACCGAGGACGACGTCGACATCCTCCTCCCGCCCACCACGGCGGATCGTGAGCGTGAGCGTGTCCCCGGGAGCGCGGGACCGGACGTAGACGATGACCTCGTCGGGACTCGTCATGGGGCGTCCGTCGATCGACAGGATGACGTCGCCCGGCCGGATGCCGGCCGTGTCCCCGGGACCCCCGGGGGTCACCGGCTCGTTGCCGTCGGAGGGCGCGGTGGCGACCATGACGCCCTCGCCGGAGTGTCGCCCGTCGAGCAGGATCCCGATGATGGGGTAGGTGGCCCGGCCGGTCTCGATGAGCTGATCGGTGGTTCGCCTCACCTGGTTCGACGGGATCGCGAAGCCGAGCCCGATGCTGCCCGTCGCAGCGCCGGTGCCCGAGGCCTGGGCGATCGCCGTGTTGATCCCGATGACCTCCCCGGCAGCGTTGACGAGGGGCCCACCCGAGTTGCCCGGGTTGATGGCGGCATCCGTCTGGATCGCGTTGATGAAGGAGGTCTCGGTGACGGAGCCCGCCGTGACCGCACGGTTGAGGGCGGAGACGATGCCCGAGGTGACCGTCCCCTCGAGTCCGAGGGGCGCGCCGACGGCGACCACCGGGTCCCCCACCGTGACCAGGTCCGAGTCGGCGAGCGGGAGCGGGTCGAGCCCGGTGCGCTCCACCTTGAGGACCGCCAGGTCGTAGTCCGAGGTGGTGCCCACCACCTCCGCGACCTCGACGGTCCCGTCCGAGAACGTCACCTGGATGGTGCCGCCGCCGGCGATCACGTGGTTGTTCGTCACGATGTAGCCGTCGGTCCGCAGGATGAGGCCGGTGCCGGAGGCCGCGCCCGTTGCCGTGGCGGCCTCGATGTAGACGGTCGAGGGCACCACGGCCTGGGCGATGCCGGCGACGGAATCGGGGGCCCGCACGGTAACGGTGGACCCGGTCGGCGTCCCGGGCGCGGCGGCGACGTCGAGCCCGAAGTACTCGCGCGCTCCGACCGCGCCGAGGATCAGTCCACTCAGGAGCGCGAGGACGGCGACGAGGACGGAGGTGGAGCGGCGGATCATCCGGGGGCCCCGGTGCTGCTTCCCACGGGACGGTGCGGGCGCGGGCGGCGGCGTCGGCGCGGGTTCCGGCTCCCAGCCGAAGAGGGGCGCCGGGACCGGCTGCGTGGGAACGTCGCGGGTCGGCGGACCCCAGCCGGCTGGCGTTCCACCCGTCCCCTGGGGCGGCATCCAGCGCTCGTCGGGGTTGTGGGACGTCATGGAGCCACCTCGCGGAGATAGGTGAGGACTGCCTGTACCCCCCGATCAAATCGCCCGGTCAGCGAGGAGTCAACCGGTGCCGCAGGCAGGAGCGCGGCAACCCGGGCGCGCAGCTCGGTATCGCCCACGATCACGGTGGACAGGTCCCCGCACTGGACGAACTCGGCATGCTCCGGCACCATCTCGGCCTCCATGGCGCCGCGGCCCTGGAAGAGGGTGGCGACGCCGGCGCCACCGGCGATCTCGACCTCGAG
>RZYE01000437.1 GCA_009930425.1 Actinomycetota bacterium
TCGCTGCTCGGCAAGATGGGAGCGGACGCCCCCTACGACATCGCGACCGGCAATGACACGGACGCGGACCGGCATGGCATCGTCA
The DNA here is from genome assembly GCA_009930425.1 of Actinomycetota bacterium. Lineage (GTDB taxonomy): Bacteria > Actinomycetota > Actinomycetes > Actinomycetales > Actinomycetaceae > UBA1383. Next base: position 86 of record RZYE01000437.1, read on the forward strand.
CCCCGGACGCCGGGCTGATGAACCCGAACCACTTCCTCGCGGTGGCAATCTCCTACATCTTCGCCAACCGTCCGGGCTGGGCCGCCGACGCGGCGATCGGCAAGACCCTGGTGTCCTCCTCGCTCATCGACCGCGTGGCAGCGGGCCTCGGCAGGAAGCTCATCGAGGTCCCGGTTGGCTTCAAGTACTTCGTTCCCGGACTGCTCGACGGATCGGTGGGCTTCGGTGGCGAGGAGTCCGCGGGCGCGTCCTTCCTCCGCAAGGACGGCACCGTGTGGTCCACGGACAAGGACGGCATCATCCTGTGCCTGCTCGCCTCGGAGATCCTCGCCGTCACCGGCAGGTCGCCCTCCCAGGTGCACGCCGAACTGGTGGAGAAGTACGGCGCGTCCGCCTACGCACGCATCGATGCAGCCGCCACCAAGGAACAGAAGGCCAAGCTGGGCAAGCTCGACCCCTCGGACGTCAAGGCCGAGACCCTCGCCGGTGAGCCCATCACCGCCCGCCTCGTGCGTGCCCCCGGGAATGACGAGCCCATCGGCGGCCTGAAGGTCACCACGGAGAACGCATGGTTCGCCGCACGTCCGTCCGGCACCGAGGACGTCTACAAGATCTACGCCGAGTCCTTCAAGGGCCCCGAGCACCTCGCCGAGGTGCAGGCGGCCGCGAAGGAGGTCGTGGACGCCGCGCTCGGCGGCTGACGGAGTGCGACTGCCTGCGGGCACTCGATAGATTCTTCCCATGGCTCTCTCGCGCGGCGCCCGGATCGAGGAATCCATCAACAAGCGGATGGTGCACCGGCGCTGGCGGAAGGGGTGGCGGCCGAAGGTCCTCCCCTTTGCCGGCTACGGGTCCCGCAAGTTCGTCCGCGTGCTTGCTCGCGTGATCCTCGAGGACCCGGACGCGGAGGTGCTGGACGATTCGCCCGGCGATGCCCTGAGCGAGGCGCAGCGGGGCTGGCGGCTGTTCATGACCACGCACGTCGGGGGCCTGCCCGTACGGATCACGGCCGGCAACGTGACGGTGAACACCACCACCGACCGGTCGGGCTACGTGGATGTGATCATCCGCAAGCACGGGCTGGAGCCCGGATGGCAGACGGTGACCATCGATCCCCTGGCGGCCGATCCCGTGGAGGCGCGGGTTCGGATCGTCCCGAGGGAGGCGCGGATCGGCCTGATCTCGGACATCGACGACACCGTCATGGTCACCTACCTGCCACGCGCCTTCATCGCCGCGTGGAACACGTTCGTCCGGCACACCACCACCCGCCAACCCGTGCCGGGGATGGCAGACCTCTACGCGGAGCTGCTGGGACGCCACCCCGACATGCCGGTGTTCTACCTCTCCACGGGTGCGTGGAACGTGGTGCCCACCCTCACCACCTTCCTCGAGACCCACGGCTATCCCGAGGGACCCATGCTCATGACGGACTGGGGGCCGACCAACACCGGGTGGTTCCGGTCCGGCCAGGAGCACAAGCGTACGCAACTGCGCCGCCTCGCCATCGAGTTCCCCCACATCTCGTGGCTGCTCGTGGGCGACGACGGCCAGCACGATCCGATGCTGTACCGCGAGATGGCA
>RZYE01000438.1 GCA_009930425.1 Actinomycetota bacterium
TCCAGGGCCTCCCGGGCGGCGGCCTCGTCGAACTCCACGTCCGCGAGCTGGGGCGGGTCCGTCATCGGCAGGATCGCCGACTCGTGGATGATGCCGGTGACGCCCTCCTCCAACTGCCGGTAGTAGTGCGTGAACACCTCGATCGCCGTGGCGTTGACCCCAGCGTCGGCCATCTTCTCCTGCGCCAGGCGCAGCCCCTTCTCGCTCATGCCCTAGACATTACCGATGACATCTCCTTCACGACCGCCGAGTCCTTCGTGGCTTGGTTGCGCTCCGCGACATGTTTGAGCAGGTCCACTTGGGCCTGGTTGGCATCTCGGGCCCGCGCGGTCAACCGGGCAGGGTGGCACGCAGGTCGCCTTCCGCGAAGAATGGTGGGGCGTCGATGATTCCGGTGGGGACGCCCATCTTCAGCGGGCCGAACGGCACCGGGTCTTCGCCGGCAATGGTTCTGCGGACGAACATCTACACCCCGCGAAGCAGCCGGGCGTACCCCTACCCACAAGGTCAGGGATCGGGTGGCATGCACCGCGACTGTGGAGGCCCGGCTTGCCGCCCTTCAGTGTCCGCTGATCGCGTTGACCGGTGTCCACGGGTGCCGGCCGACGTCTATCCGTGCGGTCACAGGGATGTACCGACTAAGGTCGATGCTCCTCGCCGTCCAGGCAAGAAGGAACTGTTACCGAAACTGCTACCGGCGTCGGGTGTGGTCAGAGGTCGCGGAGGCGGTCGGCCAGCGGGCCGAGCTGATTGTCGACGATGTCGAGGATCAGATCGCGATCGACTCGGAAGTACTCGTGCACCACGACGTTGCGAAGGCCTGCAATCGCCGTCCACGGAACGTCGGGCATCTGGTCACGTGACTCGGCGGGGAGCGCGCGCACCGCTTCACCGATCACCGCCAGATTGCGCAGCACGGCGTCATAGGCCATGGCGGCGAACTCTCCTGACCGCAGGTGCGGCGCATAGCTTTGGCAGCGCTCAATCGCGCTCACGATGTCGGAGAAGCGCTCCTGATCGGGACGAGTCACACCGCCACCGCGTCACTCAGAGCAGTGGCGGACACTTCACCGCGGAGCAGGGTGGTACTGACGACGTCGACTCTCCGGCCGAAGAGTTCGCTCAGTTCCTCCGCGATGCCCGCAACCCTAAGCAACTCGTTCCCTCGTGCGGGCAACAGGTCCACAAGCAGGTCCAGGTCACTGCCGCTGGTCGCGTCACCACGGGCAACAGAACCGAACAGCCGAGGATTGACCGCCCCGTAACGGGCGAGGATCGCGTCCAAGGCGCCACGCTGCGCGGCAACGGCCGCACGCAGTGCGATGCTCTCGGACGTGACCCCGGTCATCTCTCAAGAGTAGGGGACGCTCCACCCCCGGCCCAGCCTCTCAACCATTCACTCCAGGGCACAGCCGCCTCCACGATCACCGAGCCGAGAAGGACGTGCGTGGTCCTGTCAACTCGGGCCAAGGACAACACGCCTTTGTCATCACGCCCCTGCAACTGCTACCGCAAACGCTACCGCCGTTTCAAGAGTCGTTGCATCCACGACAGCAGACAAGCCCGTCTCCTGCATCACCGCAGGTCACGGGCCCGTCTCATGGCGGAGGATGGGGGATTCGAACCCCCGAGGGCTTGCACCCAACACGCTTTCCAATTG
>RZYE01000083.1 GCA_009930425.1 Actinomycetota bacterium
AGCCCGCCGGATACCGCGACTGCCGACCTGCCTCCGATCGAGGGCCTCTACGCCACGGAACTCCCGGTGCACGAGATCGCACCGAACTCCCGCCAGCCGCGCGCGGTGTTCGACGAGGAGGAACTCGAGGAACTGGCGGCCTCCATCCGGGAGGTGGGCCTCCTCCAGCCGGTGGTGGTGCGTCCGTCCACCAACGGGAGCGGCAAGCCCTGGGAGCTGGTCATGGGGGAGCGCCGCCTTCGCGCGGTCATCCTCGCCGGACTGGAGCGAATCCCGGCGATCGTTCGGGAGACCGATGACACCGTCATGCTCCGCGACGCCCTCCTGGAGAACCTGCACCGGGCCCAGCTGAACCCCCTCGAGGAGGCCTCCGCCTACCGGCAGCTCCTCGAGGACTTCGCCTGCACCCATGACGAACTGGCGACCCGGATCGCCCGCTCCCGCCCCCAGATCTCCAACACGCTCCGCCTCCTGAAGCTCCCACCCCTCGTCCAGCGCCGGGTCGCCGCAGGGGTGCTCTCCGCCGGCCACGCCCGCGCGCTGCTCGGCCTCACGGACGGCGGCGCGATGGAGCGGCTCGCCCAGCGCATCGTCGCCGAGGGACTCTCCGTGCGGGCCACCGAGGAGATCGTCGCGATGGGGGAGGACCCGGAGCGGCCGGAGATGCGGCGTCGTCCCCGGGTGAGCGCCAACCAGCCGCAACTGGATGACCTTGCCCTCCGCCTCGCCGACCGCCTCGACACCCGCGTCAAGGTGGTGATGGGCGCCCGGAAGGGGCGCATCACGGTTGACTTCGCCTCCCTCGAGGACCTGGACCGCATCCTGGGCGTCCTGGCCCCGGAGGAGGTCAGCCGCTGATCAGCCCTCGTCCGCTGGCACGGGAGTCGCACTGCCGACGGCGCCGCCGGCCGCCCCGGCCAGGCGGCGGCTGATTCCCGGTCCCGTCACGTCGCGGGCCGCCGCACGCTCGACGATGCCGGCGTACAGCCGTCCACCCTCCGACGCCGCTGCCTGGGGGAAGAGCGAGGTCTCGGTCATGCCCGGGGCCACGTTGATGTCGAGGACCCACACCGTCCCGTCAGCACCCTGGATGACGTCAACCCGGGACAGGTCACCGAGGGCGAAGGTCTCGTGCACCGTGGTGACCGCGTCCCGCACCGCGGCGGCGTTCGCCTCGGAGAGGCGCGCCGGGACGAAGTACTCCGACCGGCCGGCGTTGTAGCGGGCGTCGTAGTCGTAGGGGCCGTCCGTGACGATCTCGACGAGGGGGAGCACCCGCACGCCGTCGTCGTCGGCGATCACGGAGGCCGCGATCTCGGTGCCCTCCACGAACTCCTCGATGAGCGCCTCGTCCGAGTACGCGAAGCAGCCGACCATCGCCTCCGGGAGCTTGGCGGCGTCCCGTACCACCGTCACGCCGAGGGCGGAACCGCCGTCGGCGGGCTTGACCACCAGGGGGAGCCCAAGCGTGTCAACGATGGCGTCGAGGACACCCCGCGCCCCGACCTGCCGGAAGAGCGACTGCCGCAGGGTCACCCACCGTGGCGTCGCCAGCCCGACGGCGCGCATGAGCGCCTTGGCGGTCGGCTTGTGGAAGGCGATCCGCGCCTGGTGCCCGTCCGCCCCCACGAAGCGGTGCCCGAGGAGCGCGAAGAGGTCCTGGAGCGAGCCATCCTCGCCATCCGCACCGTGGACGAGGGGCCACACCACGTCGGGACGCCACTCGACGAGCCGGGGGATGAGGTGGGAGTCGAGGTCCCAGACCTTGACCTCCATGCCCTCGTCCCGCAGGGTCTGGGCGACCCGCCGCCCGGAACGGATCGACACGTCCCGCTCGTGGGCGAGGCCACCGGCAACGATCGCGACGTTCAGTGCAGCCATGGGGTCCTCCTAGACCTGGTCGGGGGTGGGGGCCTCGATGCCGGCCTTGAGGTGTTCGTGGTGCCCCGTGCCGAACATCTCGACCAGCTCCATCTCGGCGTGGACCACGTGCGAGAGCCGGCGGACCCCCTCCCGGATGTTCTCCGGGGTGGGGTAGCAGAAGGACAGGCGCATGTGGTCGGCGCCCTGCCCGTCGTAGTAGAAGGCGGTGCCGGAGACGTAGGCGACGAGGTTGGTCACTGCGCGGGGGAGCATGGCCTTGGCGTCGATGCCCTCGGGGAGCGTCACCCAGGTGTAGAACCCGCCGGTGGGGACGGTCCAGCGCGTCTCCGGCAGGAACTCGGCCAGCGCGGACATCATCGCGTTGCCCCGCGCCCGGTACTCACCGCGGAACTCCTTCACCTGCGTGTACCAGTCGTACTCGCGCAGGTAGGCGGTCATCACCATCTGACCCCACATCGTGGGGGACAGGATTGCCGCCTCGGAGGCGAGGACCAGCTTCTCCCGTACGGCGTGCGGTGCCGCGGCCCAGCCGACCCGGTACCCGGGTCCGAACATCTTCGAGAACGAACCCAGGTAGATGGTCTGGTCCGCGTCGTAGGACTTCAGCGCGGGCAACGGGTCCGAGTCGAAGCCCAGCAGGCCGTAGGGGTTGTCCTCCAGGATCAGCACGTGGTGCCGCTGGCAGATCTCCACGATCCGCGGCCTGCGCTCCGCCGAGAGCGTCACGCCGGCCGGGTTGTGGTAGTTGGGCACGGTGTAGAGGAACTTGGCCCTCCGGCCCTCGGCCTCCAGTCGCGTGAGCGTGGCGTCGAGTGCCTCGGGGATCAGGCCGTCGTCGTCGAGCGGGACGTGGACCACGTCCGCCTGGTAGGCGCGGAACACCCCGAGGGCGCCCACGTAGGACGGCGCCTCCGCCACGACCACGTCACCGGGGTTGATGAAGATCTCGGTGACCAGGTCGAGCGCCTGCTGCGAGCCAGTGGTGATGACCACGTCGTCGGGGTGGGCGTGGATGCCGTCGTAGCGCATGACCTCCACGATCTGCTCCCGCATGAAGATCTCGCCCTGGCCGGAGCCGTACTGGAGCGCCTTCGGTCCGTTCTCCCGCATGATCCGGGCGGAGAGCTCGGCGAGGTACTCCAGCGGGAGCGAGTTGATGTTGGGCATCCCGCCGGCCAGTGAGACCACCTCCGGCCGGGAGGCAACCGCGAACAGGGCGCGGATCTCGGACGCCCGCATCCCGTGAGCTCGCGCAGCGTAGGAGTCGAACCAGGGGTCGAGACGATTTCCTCTTGCGGGCGTTGGTGGCTGGGTCACTCAGGGCTCTTTCGACGGTGCGCCGGCATGCGCTGTGTACGAGTGTGCCACTTCCTGCCGCCTCCGTGCAGGGAACGCCGGGTGCTGGCCAGCGCCTGCCAGGATGCCGTGTCCCCAAAAAGTGCGACGTGTGGTGCGCCGCCGCCCCTCCTACCATGGGAGGTGAACTTCCTCGTCGACGTGCGGCTCCTGCTCTTAGGGGAGTGGCAGGACGACACTCCGGGGGAGTTGCCCTCGCCCCGTGGTGGAGCAACCGGGGTGGGGGCAGTACGAGGACGGGCTCGCGGTGGGATTCCCACCGCGAGCCCGTCTCGCTTGTCCGCCCCGGTCTAGTGCTGGTGCCCGATGGCCTTGTGGATCGCCTTCACGAGGTCCCGCTTCGGACGGCCACCCACCACGGAGCCAACGAGCTCTCCGCCCTTGTAGATGTTGAAGGTCGGGATGGAGACGATGCCGTAGTCACGGGACGTCCTCGGGTTGGAGTCCGTGTCCAGCTTCACCACCTTCAGGGAGTCCCCCATCTCGGCGGCGATCTCGTCGATGATCGGGCCCATCATCCGGCACGGCGGGCACCATTCCGCCCAGAAGTCCACGAGTACGGGCGTGTCCGACTCGAGTACCTCCGCGGCGAAGGTGGCGTCGGTGACGTCGGGGGCGTTGCTTGCCATTGTCTCCCTTTCTGGTTCTCAGGCGTTGGCCGGCACCGGGGACGGGCCGTCGGGGGTGAGGGGTGCGTCGTCGTCGGTCGCCTCGGCAACCTCGTCGTCCGCGCCGAGAGGCCGGGCGTCCGGGTCACCGAGGGCGGCGAGGTACCGCTCGGCGTCGAGGGCTGCGGCACAGCCCGTGCCGGCGGCCGTGATGGCCTGCCGGTAGATGTGGTCGACGACGTCGCCACAGGCGAACACGCCGGGTGCGGACGTCTTCGTGGTCGGGTGGTCGACGACCACGTAGTCCTCCTCGTTCAGCTCGACCTGGTCGCCGAGGATCCCGGTCCGCGGCAGGTGCCCGATGGCGACGAACAGGCCGGTGGCGTCCAGCTCGCGGGTCTCCCCGGTCACCGTGTCGCGGAGCGTGAGGCCGGTGACCTTCGTGTCGCCGTGGATCTCGGCGACCTCGGAGTTCCAGGCGAACTCGATCTTGGGATCGTCGATGGCGCGCTTCGCCATGATCTTCGAGGCGCGCAGCTCGTCGCGGCGGTGGATGATCGTGACCTTGGAGCCGAAGCGGGAGAGGAAGGTGGCCTCCTCCATGGCGGAGTCGCCGCCGCCCACCACCGCGATGTGCTGGCCGCGGAAGAAGAAGCCGTCGCAGGTGGCGCAGTAGCTGACGCCTCGCCCGGAGAACCGTGCCTCGGAGTCGATGCCGAGCTTCTTGTACTCGGAGCCGAGCGCGAGGATCACGGAACGAGCGGTGAGGACCTCGTCGTCGTCCGTGGTGACGGACTTCACGTCCCCGGTGAGGTCAACGGCGGTGACGTCCTGGAAGCGGACCTCGGCGCCGAAGCGCTCGGCCTGAGCCTGCATCTGCTGCATGAGGTCCGGCCCCATGATGCCCTCGGGGAAGCCGGGGAAGTTCTCCACCTCGGTGGTGTTCATGAGAGCGCCACCTGCGGTGATGGCACCTGCGAACACCACGGGCCTGAGGCCCGCGCGGGCGGTGTAGATGGCGGCGGTGTACCCGGCGGGGCCGGATCCGATGATGATGACGTCGTGGTCGGTCATGGTGTCCCTTCGTGGTCTGCTGGTCGTGCCAACGAATATGCCCCCGGGGGTATTCCCCACCCGTCTCTCCTGGCGCATGCCTCCTAGCGCACCGCCACCTCGAGCAGCTCCACCCGGTTCTTCCCGTCCGAGTCCGCGACGGGCAGCGAGGTGAACCAGAGCACCACGTTGGTCAGCTCCGTCCCCTCGGGCAGCTCGATGACGGTGGTGCGTCCCATGTCCGCCTCGGCGATGACGGCGCCGTTCACGGCATCCGCGGGATCGGCCTTGACCTGGACGCGTCCCCCCTCGCCGTTCAGGGTGAGCTCCACCTCGCTGACGGGCGCCTGCTCGGCGAGCACGATGTCGAGCCCGATCCCCACCTTCATGCCGTACTCGGGATTCACGTAGGACCGCGAGCGCCAGAAGGTCTCCAGGTCCCCGTCGAGGGCCCGGGGGGTGAGCTCGGGGTTCTCCGCGCCGTCTCCCTGCGGGTCGAGCACGCCGATCGAGGAGATCGTGGGGACCACCGGCGGGGTGTCCGGAGCGGTCGATGGTGCCTCGGCAGCTGGGTCCGGGGTCGGCTCCGCCGTCGCAGCGGGGGCCTCGACCGTGGGCGTGGGGGACGCCTCGGTGGCCGGCCCTCCGATGGACAGCAGGTTGGTCACCGCGAGCAGGGTGGCGGCCACCACTGAGATCACCATCAGGAGGATGACGAACGGGCCGGGGTCGAGGCGCCGTTCGGAGAAGGGGAGGGAGGCGTTGTCCTCGCTGTCCAGCTCGCCGGGAACGTGGATGTCGTGCTTCGAGACGAAGGTGTCCAGCTTCTTGACGGACACCCCCGCGGCCCGCATCGAGGCCTCGCGGGCCCGGATCGCCTGGCGGCGCACCTGCGTGCTGCTCACCTGCACCCGTTCCGACGCCGTCCGTGCGGCTGCGGCGGCCGCCGCGGACAGCCCCATGCCACGGCGGCTCACGGACTCGGTGCCGGCCTCCGCGGCGTCCACGTCCTCACCGGCGGCGCCGGTTGACGCGATCTCCTCCTCGACAGGTGGCACGTCGCCGGGTTCCGGCTCAAGGGTGGCCTGCTCGGCGGCGTGCGCGCTCGCCTCCTCCCTGGCCTGCTGCGCCCGCGCGCGGCGCTCGGCCGTCCTGCGCGCGACGGCGGCGGACGCGCCCCGCGCCGTCGCCGCTGCGGCCGCAGCTGCTCCCGCGAGCGCCGCCCCAGTGGCGGCGAAGCGCGCGCGCCGGGCGGTGGGGGTCTCGGCTGAAGGTTCCGCTGTCTCAGCGTCCGCAGCCGGCTCCTCCTCGGGCTGCTCGACCGCCTCCGGCTCCACTGCCTCCTCGGGGGTCGCGGGCTCCGGGGGTGCTTCAGGCGCCTCGGGTTCCTCCGGCTCCGCCGATTCCTCGGCCTCGACTGGCTCCTCGGCCTCTTCGGGCTCCTCCGGCTCTTCGGGCTCCTCCGGCTCTTCGGGCTCCGCCGCGGACCTTCCGGGCAGGAGGACCTTCCACGCTGCGGGGACAGTCACGGCGTGGGCGGGGTACGCGGGCCCCGTCACCTCGACGTCGAGGAGGTCATCGAAGTCCGGTGGCGGTTCCGCTGCGCTCGCGCCGCGGCGCGGCGCCCAGGAGGACGTGTCCACCGGCGGTGGCGGCGGTGGTGCGTCCGACGTGGCCGGGACAGGGGGTGCCGGGACAGGGGGTGCCGGGACGGCTGCGGCCGGCTGTTCCTGCCGGATCCTGCCCCACAGCGGGTTCGCGCGCGGCGGGGCGGGCTCGGCGGGCAGGGTGATCTCGTCCCAGGGCGCGAGGGACCGCATGACCTCGCCCGCGTTGGCGTGCTCGTCCACGGAGTCGGGCACCGAGCCGGTGGCGAGGAAGCCCTGGAGGCGGGCGAGCTCTCGGGCGTCCGCCCGGGAGCGGGCAAGGGAGGCCTCCACCGGGTCGGGGTGTTGCTCGTCCAGCCCGTCGGCGACCGCGAGGTAGCCGAGGCCGGTGATCACCACGTTGCCGTCCCTGGTCACGACCACGCGGGAGGGTTCGAGGGCCCCGTGGTGGACGCCGCGGCGGCGGGCGGCCTCGAGGGCGGCGGCCGTCTCCCCGACGACGGCGCGCACCGAGGCCGGGCTGAGGTGCCCGGCGAGGTCGGTCAGCGTGGTGCCCTCGGGCCGCTCACTGACCACGAACACGGTCCCGGAGCGGTCCCGCCCGGTCTCCACGATGCGTGCGAAGCGGTTGTCGTCGATGAGGGAGGCGCGGCGGGCGGCGTCGAGGACATCGTCGGCGGAGTCGGACTCGTCCAGCAGGACGGTCACGGCACGGTCGAGCACGCGATCGTGGCCGGACCAGAGGGTGGCACCGGAGGCGGTGGTCCCCAGCTCGGAATCGAGCCGGAACCTCCCCCCGACGAGGGTCCCCGCAAGAGCCTGCACCTCGGGTTCCTTTCCATCCTCACCGCCACCACTGCCCATACTAGGCACAGCCGCGGGCGCGGCGGCGGCGGCGGACCGGCGCCGCCGGACGAGCCGCACCACCGGCCCCAGGATCTCGTCGAGCTCGTCCACGTCGAGGCGGCGCAGCAGCACGTAGTAGATGGCGGCCATGAGCGTGCCGATGGCCAGCACCTTGACGACGGCGGTGGCGAAGGATCCCACGCCGGCGTCATCCCCGGAGACGGGCCCCCAGTAGTGCAGGGTGATCCAGCCGATCGCCGCGGCCGGGATCACGGCGAGCGTCACCCGGAGGTAGGTGCGCAGCACCCGGGCCCCGTCGAGGCTGGGAAGCTTCCTGCGCAGGGCCAGGTAGCCCACCACTGCCCCGAGGTAGAGGGACAGCGCACTGGCTCCCGAGACCACCGGGACCCACCACTGGGGTGGGGTCAGGAACGCGAGGAGGCCACCGGCCACCACGATCGCGGCCATGGGGACCTGGATCCAGAACAGCGTGCGGGCGTCCTCGTAGGCGTAGGAGACCCGCTGGTCGATCGTCCAGATCCCCTGGGCGGGGATTCCCAGCGAGAGCGCCACCAGGACGGCGGCGAACCCGACGGCCTCGGCGGGGCTCGCCGTCGGGATGACGGCCTGGACCACGGGGATGGCGAGCACGCTGAGCGCGGCGGCGGCGAAGACGGTGAAGACGCCCACCACGCGCATGCCGAACGACATGTCGGTGCGCACCGCGGCGCCGTCGCG
>RZYE01000439.1 GCA_009930425.1 Actinomycetota bacterium
GTTGCGGTGGAAGATCCACGCCTTGGCGTGCAGACGGGTCCGCTTCGTTTCGTAGTTGACCTTCACCTCCGCCCCGAAGTCGCTCACGAGCCGATCGAGGGCCCGTCGCTCCGTTGCGCCGATGTAGGTGGTCGTCAGGACTCGCAACCGTGCGCCTCGTTCACGGAGTGCCGACAGCTCCCGCTCGAGAACCCGGAGGCCGGTCCACTTGACGAAGGCGAGCAGGAGATCGACGCTGTCTGCGCTAGCGAGTTCGCCTCTGATCTCACTGCCGAGACTCGGCTCCTCGCGAGCGTTCGTGAGCAGTGCACTCTCGGCGAGAGGGGTCACCGGCCTCCCTGAGTACTTGACTGGCCGCCCTGGACCGGGTGTCGAGAGGTAGGACAGCAGCCGTTGGGCGGTGCCGGGCAGTTCATCCTCTTCTGCCTGAGCCAGCTCGAGGATTCGGTTCACCAATGCAACACGCTTACCCTCGCCGCGCCGGACGTCGAGTGCGCGCTCGATTGCCCGCGCAACGTGACGCGCCAGGACCGCCGGCTGGTCGGCATCATCGAGGCCCTCGACGTGGCGAGCCAGATGTTCTGCCGTCAGTCGCTCGAGGAGGGAGCGCGTGACGACAGCGTCGTACATGCCCTCCGGAAGCGCGCCGGACTTACTGGAATCTCCACCCATCTGCACACTCTCTCAGTTGTGCCTGACACCTTCCCGATGCCCTGGCCGAATTCACGGCGGGAAGAAAGCCCGCGAATGCCACTCGCTACCTCGGCAGGCCCCGGTAGACCTCGGGACGGAGGGAACAGCTGCGCTCCAAGGAACCAGGCAGTACGTAGAGTCCCAGATGGCGTTGCTCTTCTGTACGCGAGGTCTTCCCGAAGTCGAAGACCCTGTAGAGATTGAACCGGTCTGTTTCCTCAGCGCTGAACAGCACTTCGTTCCGCGAGACCAGGAACGGCCACTCCACGCCCTGCCGGGTGGTTTTCACCTCGATGAACTTCTCGTCTCCGCCAGGATCGAAGGACAGGATGTCGTAGCCCAGACCATCACCCTCGAGGACGGAGACGTGGCGAACATTCCGCGCCAACCGATGGTGACCAGCGCGTTCAAGCTGCTCGATCTCCCACCGCACGACGGCTTCCTCTCCCGCCAGACCCAGATCTCGGCGCTGGGCTTCGAGTGCCACGTAGTCCCGCTTCACCGCCCTCCGCACTCTCCTGTCCGGTGCTGGAGCCAACGGAATGGCTGGAGGAGTGGTCAGGTTCCACTGGAAGTCGGCCAAGAACTGATAATCGACAGGCGCCTCCACCCGTTCAAGCATGAACTCCTCGATGGTCGGGTCACTCTCGAGGCGGCTCACGACAGCGTCTTTCAGGGCGCCCTGATAGTTCCTCGCCGGCTTGTATCCCTCCACCCAATACAGGTGCAGGTCTCTCAGGACGGCGCTCACGTTCTGGAACTTGTACTCGACCGCGCCCTTGGAACGATTGACGGTCTGCCGAACCCGCGCATTCTCAGCGGACTTCTTCAGCGGTGATTCCGCGAGTTCCGCCTTCAGCAAACGGAAGTAGGCGTCGACCGTGGCATCGATCTCCCTCTGGTCCCAGTCACGACGTCCCACCTTCACCAGGCTACATATTGACGGTGTCACCTACCGGTGT
>RZYE01000440.1 GCA_009930425.1 Actinomycetota bacterium
GAATCCTCAACAAGGAACTCACGGCCTGGGCCACGGCCACCAACGCCGACGAACGCCAAGTGGACTGGAGGTGCACCACCAGCGACGCCCGCATCAAACCTGACTTGGCTCACCTGGATGGGTCCGGAGGTCGCGTAGCGTCCTGACCTGGGGTGATGATGGCGCGCGGGGGCGGATTTGTGCACTAAGCGGGGTCGTATTCTGGGGTCGTGTCCCCGTATGTGCGCACCGTGAAGACCGCGTCGGGCGCGACCGCGGTCCAGATTGTGCACTCGAACCGGCGTGGGTCCAAGGACATCGAGCACATCGGCTCGGCCCACGACGACGCCGAGCTGGAGGCGCTGAAGCTCGTGGCCCGGGAGCGTCTTGCTGCGGGGCAGGAGGCCTTCGATCTCGGCCTGGACGGGGTCGTGCCGGGCCGGCCCCTGCAGATCGTGTCGTCCCGGATGGGGTACCTGTGGGACGCGTTGAGCGGGGCGTACACGGTGCTGGGATTCGAGGACGCCGCCGGTGGGGATGAGGTCTTCCGGGCACTGGTCTTGGCGCGGATCATCGAGCCGGTCTCGAAGCTGGACTCGCTGCGGGTCCTGGGCGAGGTGGGCGTGCCCGCGCCGTCCTACTCCACGGTCAAACGACGCCTGGCGGGGTACGCGAAACCAGAGTTCCGTAAGGCTCTGGCGGGGGCGTGCGCGGCCCGGGTAGGGCTGGGACCTGCGACGTTGGTACTTTATGACCTCACCACTTTGTATTTCGAAACCAACAAGGCCGACGGTTTCCGCGAGTCCGGCTTTTCGAAGGAGCGCCGCCTGGAACCTCAAATCACTCTCGGGATGCTCACCTACGCCAATGGGTTCCCGTTGATGGTCAACGCGTTCGAGGGCAACAAGGCAGAGACCCAGACGATGCTGCCAGTGATCGAGGCGTTCATGACCGCCCACCAGTTGAAGGACGTCACCGTGGTCGCTGACGCCGGCATGATCTCCGAGGCCAACCGGCACGCGTTGGAGGACGCCGGCCTGACGTTCATCCTCGGTGCCAAGATTCCCCAGGTCCCCTACCTGGTCCAGGCGTGGCGCACGGCCCACCCCGACCAGGAGATCCCTGACGGGCACGTCTTTACCCAGCCGATGCCCCCGGGACCGAAGCAACGCGCCAAGGGCCGGAAGGACCAGACGATCTTCTACCAGTACAAGGCCGACCGGGCCCGGCGCACCCTGCGCGGCATCAACGAGCAGGTCGCCAAGGCGGAGAAGGCCGTCGCGGGCAAGGTCCCAGTCAAGCGGAACCGGTTCATCCGTCTACAGGGCGGCACCAGGTCCGTGAACCGGGATCTCGAGGCCAAAGCGCGGGAACTGGCCGGCTTGAAGGGGTACCACACGAACCTGCCGGACCCGGATCCCGACTTCGTGATCGGGGCCTACCACCACCTCTTCCACGTCGAGGCCGCCTTCAGAATGGCCAAGACCGACCTCGCTGCCCGCCCGATCTACCACCACCTGCGGGACTCGATCGAGGCGCACCTGAGCATCGTGTTCGCTGCCCTGGCGGTCTCCCGCCTCATCGAGACCACCACCGGGATGTCCATCAAGAAGTTCGTCACCACGTTTCGCCGGTACCGCACCGTCACGATCTCCACCGGGACCCACACCCTCAC
>RZYE01000441.1 GCA_009930425.1 Actinomycetota bacterium
TTGGCGTACGGCTTGTCGCCGCTGTTGCCCGCTGACGCGACGGTCAGCACGCCTGCCTTGGTGGCGTTCTCGACGGCGGCAGAGAGGTCGTCGTCGAAGGGCTGGCCGTAGGAGGAGCCGAGCGACATGTTGATGATGTCCACCCGGTCGCTGAGCTTGCCGTCGCCGTTGGGGTCGAGTGCATAGTCCATGCCTTCGATCAGGGCGATGCCGGAACAAGCGGTGGAGAGAGACGAACAGACCTTCACGGCGTAGAGGTCGACGCCGGGTGCGACGCCGTACTCGCCACCGATGATGTCCGCCACGTGCGTGCCGTGGCCGCCGCCATCGCCGTCATCGAGTGGATCGGGGTCCGGAGACTCCGGTGTGGCGTCCGCACCAGTCCACTCGCTGCCGACGAAGTCGTAGCCGCCCACCACCTTGGCGGTGGGGAAGCTGCCCGGCTCGATGATGTCCGGGTCGTTGGCGGCGAACTCAGCGGGGTCACCGGAACCTCCGAGCGCCGCGTGCAGGTAGTCGATGCCCGAGTCGAGGACGGCCACCTTGATGCCGGAGCCGTCGTAGCCGCTCTCCTGGACATCTGTCGCCCCGATGTACGGGACCGTCTCGGACAGGTCGAGTTCGTAGTTGCCAACGGGCGCGATGCGCTCGACAGCCGGGTCCTTGGCAAGCTCCTCGAGCATGGCGGCGTCCGCTTCGACGAAGATCGCGTTGAGGACCACTTGGGTCTGGGCGAGAACCTCAAGCCCAGAGTCGAGTGTCTTCGCCCTCTTCACGAGCGCGTTCTGGGCCGCACGGAGGTTCTTCTTCTCCTTCGCCGCGGCAGCCGCAGACAGGTTCTGCTCCGCCACCGCCGGCTCTGCGAGCCGCACGACGACGCGCTGGTCCCCGGATACGCCACGCAGGCTGGTGTCGAGGCGGATGAGGTCGACATCGGTCGCGGAGACCGGGGAGTCGAGCTTGAGATCGGAGATGGAGGCAGGCAGTTCGCGGTCCGGGCGGTCATCGGCCGGGGCGAGGGGCACCTGCGTGAATGCGGTCAGCGACAGCGCCATGAGCGGTATCAACACTGGCCCGACGAGACGCTTCTTCATGGGTGGTCTCCTCAGCGAGATCGGATGGGGGAGATTCCGCCGGGCTCGGGCATGCTCAGGTCGAGAGGCGCTGAACAACCGTTGCCATGACGTGGATCACAACGTACTCTCACGACGGCGCGTCGGAAAGAGTCCGATGGCCCAATCTCACGCCTCGACCGAACCCGTCGATCCGGCCACCGATCACCCGAGTCGGGCGAGTTCCTCTGCGCTCAATTCGAGCTCGGCCGCCAGGACCGAATCCCGCACGCTCTCGGGCCGGGACGCGCCCGGAATCGGGATGACCACATCCGCCTTCGCCAGCTCCCAGGCCAGCGCCACCTGCTGGGGGCTGACGCCGCGCTCGGCCGCGACCTCCGCGAACGCCGCGTGCTGGCCGCCGAGCTCGCCGGCCCGCGCGATGCCGCCGAGCGGGCTCCACGGCAGGAACGCGATCCCCATCTCCGCGCACAGCTCCAGCTCCGGCTCCGAGCTGCGGAAGCGCGGGGAGAACTGGTTCTGCACCGAGACCAGCCGCCCGCCGAGGATCTCCTGCGCGAGCCGGATCTGCTCCGGGTTG
>RZYE01000442.1 GCA_009930425.1 Actinomycetota bacterium
TGCAGGCACTGCTTGCCATGCAGGCACTGCTTGCCATGCAGGCCCGTTGCCGCATGCAGGCACTGTCTGCTCAGCGGCCTCCCGCCCCGCCGCCACCGCCGCCGCCGCCGGAGAACCCGCCCCCGCCCCCGAAGGACCCGGACCCGCCGGACGATCCCGGCGTGTAGGTGAGGTTCCCCATTCCGGACGAGGTGAGCCGGTCCATCGAGGAACCGATCTCCCCGAAGGTCCGGAAGTCGGAGCTGCCGTGGCCCACGTACCAGGTGGGGACGTAGGTGTAGCGGCCCTCGGCGGCGAGCTGCTCGAAGTTGCGCGCCCACCGGTCCGCCACCCCGAACACCATCGCCCAGGGCAGGTACCTCGAGAAGATGTCCTGGCCCTCCTCCCAGCGGAGCTGGTGGGCGTCCGTGGTGGCCAGGTACTGGCGGAAGCCGCGGACCTGCTCGAACACGGCCCGGCCGTACGCGGTGCGGGCGTGAGCGGCCTTGCGGGTGGACATGAACACCACCACCACGGAGACCACGGCGAGGAACGCCGCCAGGAGCAACGGGAGGAGGGACTCTCCAGTGAACAGGGAACTCACCGCGGCGAACATGGACACGCCCACCGCGTTGAAGAAGAAGATCGCGAAGAACACCGGCAGCACGAAGTTGAAGCCCGGCGCCCGCGCCGAGGTCGTGCCCACGAGCCCCCGGGACCGGAAGTACTGCCGGTTGTCCGAGATCTTCGTGACGGACTTGTGGAAGGAGCGCAGGTCGGAGGCGAACTTGCCGCGCAGCTCGGAGACCGTCACCGTGGGCTTGCCCTCGAACAGGTCGGCCATGGCCTTGCGCTCGTAGGGCCGCAACCCGTCCTGGCTCGGGGCGTTCGGGTTCCAGCGCAGCATCCAGTCGTTGGGCTTGCCGGAGAGGAACGAGGTGCCTGCGGTCTCGATGGTGAAGTAGCCGCGGACCGCGAGATCCACGAGCGTGGCCGCGAAGAACGTGTTGTCCGTCTGCTCCTCCAGCAGGACCCCTGCCTCGGCGGGGGTGAGGCCCTCCGGCGGGGTGAACTGCACCGTGACGGGTGGGTCGCGCCACAGCTTCGCCTCCGGATGGGTGCCCGCCCCGCCGCGGGAGCCGGCCGAGCTCGTCCCGGCCGAGCCCGTCCCGGCCGTCCCCGTCCCGGCCGAGCCCGAGCCCGCCGGCGTCGCGGGCACCAACCCGAGCGGCAGCCCCACGTAGTACCGGTCCCGCCCCGCCGAGATCCGGGCCCACAGGATGCCCCCCAGCGCGAGCAACCACACGAGCGCGAGCGGTACGGGGTAGCGCGCGACGAACGCGCTGAGCCCGAGGGCGGCGGCCAGCACCGGCCCGGGCTCGGCCCAGGTCGAGGGGTTGCCCGGGGAGCCGGTGTCCGGGATGTCCCGCAGGATGGGTGAGATGTCCCCGAACGTGCCCGCGGGCCAGCCCGCCACCACGCTGATGCCCTCACCCACGCCGAGGTTCGTCCCGGTGAAGGTGGCGGTCGCGCCGTCGGAGGCGTAGGAGTCGCACGGCGTGGTGGTGCCGAGCGGGCCGGCGTAGCAGGCCACGTCGATGACCTCGGCCGGCCCGGTCACGGTGACGGTGACCCGCTCGAAGGGATTGGCGATGTCCGTGAAGTTGTTCCAG
>RZYE01000084.1 GCA_009930425.1 Actinomycetota bacterium
GGCGGGGAAACGTCCTACTCCAACGCCTCGGGGTTGTGTGAGCGGTGCAACCAGGTCAAGGAGAACCCCGGCTGGCACCATGCCGCGACCCCGGAGCAGCTGACCGTGACCACCCCGACCGGGCACGAGTACACGAGACCCACCCTCCCGTTGGCCCGACCGCGAGGGCGGCCAACGGGCCGTGAGGATCCCGCCTCCCCGCTCGAACACCACCACACCAGATGGATCGACATCCAATGGCTCCCCCACGCCAGCTGACCGGTACCACGCTGCTCCAGGTCTGGCGGGTCAGCTACTCCGGAATGGCGGTCACGAAGTCGATGAGCTCTTCCATCCGCCCGAGCAGTGCGGGCTCGAGATCGCGGTAGTCCCGCACGCGTCCGAGGATGCGCTTCCAGCCGGAGGCGATGTCCGCCTGGTCCGCGTGCGGCCAGCCGAGGGCGGCAAGTGTCCCGGCCTTGATGTCCGTGCCCCGGGGGATGTCCGGCCACCTCGCCAGCCCGAGCCGTCCGGGCTTCACCGCTTGCCACACGTCCACGTAGGGGTGACCGAGGACGAGGACGTGGTCCGCTCCCGGCAGCCGGAGAGCCTGGGCCACGATCCGGCTCTCCTTCGTACCGGGCACCAGGTGGTCCACGAGGACGCCGGCCCGCCGTGTGGGACCGGGCGCGAAGTCCCGGAGGACCGCCGCGAGGTTGTCGACGCCGTCGAGGAGCTCCACCACCACGCCCTCCACCCGGAGGTCGTCGCCCCAGATGCGTTCGACCAGCTCGGCATCGTGCCGGCCCTCCACCCAGATCCGCGAGGCGCGGGCCACGCGCGCTCGTGCCCCCGCCACCGCGATGGAGCCGGAGGCCGTGACGTCCGGCCCCCGCCGAGTGGTGCGAGACGGAGCCGTCAGCACCACCGGACTGCCGTCCACCCAGAAGCCCGGTCCCAGGGGGAAGGTCCGGGTGCGCCCACGGCGGTCCTCGAGCACCACCACCTGCATGCCGCCCGACGTCTCGACCCGGATGACCGCGCCGACCCACCCCGTCTCGACGTCCTCGACGACGAGGCCGGGATCGGCGGGAACGGTCGCCGTCGCCGGCCGCCGCCCGCGGGCACGGGGCGCTCCGGAGAGGACGTCGGGGCCGTAGCGGTCGAAGCTCACCGCCGCAGGGTACAACGCGGGGGCCACGTCACCGCGCCGGCCCCGCCTGTGGACCTGCCATGGATCGAGACGGGGGCAGCGCGTACCATTAGCACTCAGGACCCTTGAGTGCTGAATCGGGAGGAGGCGAGGAGTGAGCGACGAGCGACGCATGGAGGTGCTGCGGGCCATCGTCCAGGACTACGTCTCGTCCCGGGAGCCCGTGGGTTCGCGCGCCATCGTGGAACGCCACCACCTGGGTGTCTCGCCGGCAACCGTCCGGAACGACATGGCCTACCTCGAGGAGAGCGGCTACATCATGCAGCCGCACACCTCGGCGGGCCGGATCCCCACGGACAAGGGCTACCGGCACTTCGTGGACCAGATCTCCACGCTCAAGCCGCTCTCGGCCGCGGAGCGCCGCGCCATCGAGACGTTCCTGGGGGACGCCGTGGACCTCGACGACGTCCTGGAACGGACGGCGCGCCGCCTCGCCCAGTTCACCCACCAGGTCGCGATCATCCAGTACCCGAGCCTGCGCCGGTCGGTGCTGCGTCACCTCGAGCTGATCCCCGTCTCGGAGCGTCACCTGCTGCTCGTGGTCATCACGGAGAACGGCAGGGTGGAGCAACGCACCATCGAGGTGTCCGGGCCACTGCCCGACCTCACCCAGTTCCGGGCGAAGCTCAACGAGCGCCTCGACGGCTGCCGTCTCACGGGCCTCGCCGGTCCGCTGGAGCAGCTGGAGGAGGAGGTCGCGCCGGAGCTCCTGCCACTCCTCCACGCGGTGGGAAACCAGTTGGTGGAAACCATGAAGCTCGACACGGAGGAACGCATCATCCTCGCGGGAACCGCGAACCTGGCGCGGTCCCCGATGGACTTCCCGCGCACCATCGGCCCCGTGCTGGAGGCGCTGGAGGAGCAGGTGGTGATGCTCCGCCTCATCACCGAACTCGCCCGGGACGAGGCGATCGCGGTCAGCATCGGATCGGAGAACCACCACGAGGGACTGGCGGAGGCTTCGCTCGTGACCACCACCTACGGATTGGACGAGGGGCGCAGCCCGATGGGTGCCCTCGCCGTGCTGGGTCCAACGCGGATGGACTACCCGGGAACAATGGCGGCGGTGCGAGCCGTTGCACGGTATGTGTCGCAGATTCTGAACAGCCAATAGAACAGGCAGTGTGTGAGCAGCAACTACTATGACGTGCTCGGGGTCCAGAGGAACGCCTCCCCCGAGGAGATCAAGCGGGCCTACCGCAAGCTGGCCCGTGAGACCCACCCTGACGTGGCGGGGGCCGGTTCCGAGGACCGCTTCAAGCAGGTCTCGCGAGCCTACGAGGTGCTGTCGGACCCGGAGAAGCGGCAACTCTACGATCTCGGCGGCGAGAGCGCGCTGGGGAACAACGGGGGGCCCGGCGCGGGCTTCGGCGGGTTCTCGGACATCTTCGAGACCTTCTTCGGGGCCGCGGCCGGTGCGTCGAACCCCCGCGGGCCGGTTCCCCGGGGCCGGCGCGGCCAGGACGCCCTCGTGCCACTGGAGATCGACCTGCAGGAGGCGGTGTTCGGCGCTGCCCGCGAGATCACCGTCAACACGGCGGTGGTGTGTCCCACCTGCTCCGGCACCTGCTGCCGCCCCGGCACCTCGCCGCGCACCTGTGACGTCTGCGGCGGCCGTGGCTCGGTCCAGCGCGTGGCCCGGTCCTTCCTGGGCCAGATCATGACCACCAGCCCCTGCGCGATGTGCCAGGGCCACGGCACGATCATCGACCACCCCTGCACCGAGTGCTCCGGCGACGGCCGGGTGCGGACGCGGCGCACGATCACCGTGGACGTTCCGGCCGGCGTCGAGAACGGCGCCCGCCTGCGGATGCCGGGGGCGGGCGAGGTCGGTCCCGGTGCGGGGCCCGCCGGCGACCTGCACGTCGAGTTCCGCATCAAGCCGCACGCGCGCTTCACCCGGCGGGGCGATGACCTCCTGTGCTCCGTCCAGGTCCCCATGACGGCTGCCGCGCTCGGCACGGTCCTCACCATCGAGACCTTCGACGGTCCCCGCGAGGTCACCATCAAGCCGGGGACGCAGCCGGGTCACACCGAGGTTATCAAGGGCCTCGGCGTCACGCGGCTCTACCACCACACGCGCGGTGACCTGAAGGTGTTCGTCGACGTCGAGATGCCCTCCAAGCTGGACGAGCGGCAACGCCAACTGCTCAACGAGCTCGCCGCCCTGCGTGGCGAGGACCGTGTCGAGGGGCGCCTCACGGCCGGCACCGGCGTGTTCTCCCGCCTCAAGGAGAAGATCGGCCTGTGACCAACCCGGTCTTCCTCGCCCAGGAGATACCGGAAGGTTCGTCCTCCTGGACGCTCGGCGGGGAGGAGGCCCACCACGCCCGCGTGATGCGTCTCGCTCCGGGGGAGGGCATCGACGTCGTCGACGGTCGCGGGACGAGGCTCCGCGGGACCGTCGCGGCGGTCACGCCCGAGGGCGTCGCCATCGACGTCGCCTCCGTCACCCACGAGGACGACGGCGCCCGGATCGTCCTCGTCCAGGCGCTCGCCAAGGCCGGCCGCGACGAGGACGCGATCGAGATGGCCACCGAGGTGGGCGCCGACGTCGTCGTTCCGTGGCAGGCCGAGCGCTCCATCGCGCAGTGGGCGCCGGCGAAGGCCGGCCGGGCCGCCGCCAAGTGGGAGGCCCGCCTCAGGGCGGCCACGAAGCAGTCTCGCCGCTCCCGCGTCCCGGAGTTGCTGGACCTGCACGACTCGCGCGCCGTCGCCCGCCTCGTGGAACGCACCCGCGCAGAGGGCGGCACGGCGCTCGTCCTCCACGAGTCGGCCACGACGCCGCTGCACCGCGTGGCACTCTCCCGGAACGTCATGATCGTGGTCGGCCCCGAGGGCGGCGTCAGCCCGCGCGAACTGGAGGCCTTCGCCGCGGCGGGGGCGATCGCCGTCGTCGCAGGACCCCACGTGATGCGGTCCGGCACGGCCGGGCCCGTCGCGGTCTCGCACGTGGCGCGGGCCCTCGGCCGGTGGGAGACCCCCGATAGGATTGGGGCGACCGCACCGGAAAGGCCCGCATGACCTCCCCTGAATCCGTCACCTACCGGGTGACCATCCCGGACGACGTCCACCCCGTGACGCTGTTCGGCCGGCAGGACGAGGTGCTCCGGAGGATCGAGGCGGGCTTCGGACGTGTCGAGGTGCACGCCCGCGGCAACCTGGTCACGCTCACCGGGCCGGTCGGGGACGTCACCCTGGTGCAGCGGCTGCTCGAGGAGTTGATCCAGGTGGCGCGCTCGGGCGAGCCGCTGAGTGTGGACGCCGTGGAACGGGCGGTGGCGATGCTCACCGTGCATGCGGCGAGCCCGGCCCAGGTTCTGACCACCAACATCGTCTCCTCCCGCGGCCGGACGATCCGCCCCAAGACGATCGGCCAGAAGGCCTACGTGGACGCCATCGACTCCAACACGATCGTGTTCGGGATCGGGCCGGCGGGCACGGGGAAGACCTACCTGGCGATGGCGAAGGCGGTGCACGCCCTCCAGTCGAAGCAGGTGAACCGGATCGTGCTGACCCGCCCGGCCGTCGAGGCGGGGGAGCGCCTGGGCTTCCTGCCGGGCACCCTCTCGGAGAAGATCGATCCCTACCTCCGGCCGCTGTACGACGCTCTCCACGACATGATCGATCCGGACTCCATCCCGAAGCTCATGGCCGCGGGCACGATCGAGGTGGCGCCGCTCGCCTACATGCGCGGCCGCACCCTCAACGACGCGTTCATCATCCTCGACGAGGCGCAGAACACCTCGGCCGAGCAGATGAAGATGTTCCTCACCCGGCTCGGCTTCAGCTCGAAGGTGGTGGTCACCGGTGACGTCACGCAGGTGGACCTGCCGGGCGGGGTGCGGTCCGGCCTCCGCGTGGTCCAGGAGATCCTCACGGGCATCGACGACGTCGCGTTCTGCCGGCTCACCAGCGCGGACGTGGTCCGCCACCGGCTCGTCGGGGAGATCATCGACGCGTACGAGCGCTGGGACGCCACCCAGGACAGGCCGGGGCCGTCCCGGCTGCGGGGGCGCGAGGAACACGGAGGCCGGCGATGAGCACCGAGATCAACAACGAGACCTCCTGGGAGCTGGACGGCGAGGAGTTCGCGGCACTGGCCACCTTCGTGCTGGACCAGCTGCACGTCCACCCGCAGGCCGAACTGTCCCTGCTCTTCGTGAGCCCCGACGTGATGGCGGAACTCCACCAGCGCTGGATGGACCTGCCCGGCCCCACCGACGTCATGAGCTTCCCCATGGACGAGCTCCGGCCCGGCCGTGACGGCGAGGACGCGGAGCCCGGGATCCTCGGGGACATCGTGATCTGCCCGGACGTGGCGGCCGAGCAGGCGCGGCAGGCCGGCCACTCCACGGTGGAGGAGATGCTGCTCCTCACCGTCCACGGCATCCTCCACCTCCTCGGCTTCGATCACGCCGAGCCCGAGGAGGAGAGGGAGATGTTCGCCCTCCAGCGGCAACTCCTCCTGACGTTCCTCGCGAGCCGCTGATGGCGGGGATGATCGACCAGGTGCCCGAGTCGCTGCTCGTGGCGCTCGTAGTGGTCGGGGTGGGGGTCGGGGCGTTGCTGTCCGCGGCCGAGTCGGCCCTCCAGCGGATCACGCGCGCCGCCGTCGCGGAGATGCGGCAGGAGGGGCGCCGGCGGGCCGACGCCGTCGAGCGGGTGGTCGGTCACCGCCAGGCCGCCCTGGAGGCGGTCGCGTTCTTCCGCGTCCTGGCCGAGACCGTCGCTGCCGTCAGCCTCACCCTGGTGGTGGCGGACCTGCTGCCACGCTGG
The DNA here is from genome assembly GCA_009930425.1 of Actinomycetota bacterium. GTDB lineage: Bacteria > Actinomycetota > Actinomycetes > Actinomycetales > Actinomycetaceae > UBA1383. Next base: position 5,972 of record RZYE01000084.1, read on the forward strand.
TGGCAGGTGCTGCTCGTCGCGGTGGCCGTGTCCGTCCTCCTGGTGGCGGTGGTGGTGGGTGCCTCCCCCCGCGAGTACGGCCGACGGCGTCCCGAGCGCGTGCTCCACGCGCTCGCCGGGCCCGTCCTCGCCCTCCTCGCGGTGACCCGGCCGTTCAGGGCGCTCGCGGAACGGGTCCGGCCCCGCACCCCTCGTACCGAGCACGAGGAGCGTGAGGAGGCGGCCGAGGACCTGCGTGACATGGTGGACCTCGTGTCCGAGAGCGAGCAGATCGAGGATGACGAGCGGTCCATGCTCCACTCCGTGTTCGAGCTGGGACGCACCCTGACCCGCGAGGTGATGGTGCCGCGCACGGACATGATCACGATCGCCCTCGACACCCCGCTCGACAAGGCGCTGGCCCTCTTCACCCGGTCAGGCTTCTCGCGGGTGCCCGTGATCGGGGACGGGGTGGACGACATGCGGGGCATGCTCTACCTGAAGGATGCCCTGCGCGCGATGCGCCGGGGCGGCGAGGAACTCACGGCCGCGGACGCCATGCGGCCCGTCCGGTTCGTGCCCGAGATGAAGCTGGTCGATGACCTGCTCCGGGAGATGCAGGCCGAGTCCTCCCACATCGCGGTCGTCGTGGACGAGTACGGCGGCGTCGCCGGGCTGGTCACCATCGAGGACCTCCTCGAGGAACTGGTGGGAGAACTGCAGGACGAGCACGATGCCGACCTGCCCGCCGTCGAGGACCTCGGCGACGGCACGTTCCGGATCCCCGCCCGGATGGCGGTGGACGAGCTGGGTGACCTGTTCGACCTCGAGGTGGACGACGACGACGTCGACACCGCCGGCGGCCTGCTCGCCAAGGCGCTGGGCAAGGTGCCGATCGAGGGGGCGGAGGCGGACATCCTGGGCCTCCATTTGGTCGCCGAGCGCGCCGACGGGCGCCGCCGGCAGATCTCCACCATGTTGGTCTCCCGCAGCGAGGAGGAGGACGAGACATGAGGTTCCCGGACAACGACGAGCTCACCTCCGGCGAGAACGCCCTCGATCCCGCCCTGCTCGCCCCCACGTGGCCGGAGGGCTTCCGGGCCGGTTTCGTGGCGGTGGTGGGGCGCCCGAACGCGGGCAAGTCCACCCTCACCAATGCGCTGGTGGGGGCCAAGGTGGCCATCACGTCCGGCCGCCCGGAGACCACCCGGCACACGGTGCGCGGCGTCGTGCACCGTGAGGATGCCCAGGTTGTCCTCGTCGACACGCCCGGCCTCCACCGGCCCCGCACCCTGCTCGGCGAGCGGCTGAACGAGATGGTCCACGAGGCGCTCGCGGACGTCGACGCGGTGGTGGTCTGCCTGCCCGCGAACGAGAAGGTGGGTCCGGGCGACCGGACCATCACCCGGCATGCCTTCGGTTCCCGTGCCCCCGTGGTCGCCGCGGTCACGAAGTCGGACACGGTCACCCGCGGTGCCCTCGCGGAGAAGCTGATCGAGGTCTCCCAGCTGGGCGAGTTCGCGGCCATCGTCCCGGTCTCCGGCACCACCGGGGCCCAGGTGGACGAGCTCGCGGACGTGCTCGCCGGCCTCCTCCCCATCTCCCCGCCCCTGTACCCCGTCGGTTCCCTCACCGACGAGCCGGACGATGTCATGGTGGCCGAACTGGTCCGCGAGGCCGCGCTCGAGGGCGTTCGGGAGGAGTTGCCGCACTCGCTGGCGGTGGCCGTCGAGGAGATGGTGGAGCGGGAGGGCCGGAACAGCAAGCGCACGCTGGCCGTGCACGTGAACCTCTACGTGGAGCGCGACAGCCAGAAGGCGATCATCATCGGACGCGGCGGCTCCCGCCTCCGGGAGGTGGGGACGCGCGCCCGCCGCGAGATCGAGGAACTCCTGGGGAGGTCCGTGTACCTCGACCTGCATGTCAAGGTGGCGAAGGACTGGCAGCGTGATCCGAAGCAACTCGGCCGGCTCGGCTTCTAGGAGGCGGCGCATGAGACTGCGACACCTGGGGCTGGGACTCGCCCTCACCGTGGTGATCTCGGCCGTGGGCGCCATCGCCGGCCCGGTGTGGAAGCCCCGCGTCGTGGACTCAGGCCTGACCTCGGAGACCCCCGACAC
>RZYE01000443.1 GCA_009930425.1 Actinomycetota bacterium
GACCACCACCACCGAGGACGGAGAGGTTTCCTCCACCTGCCCGATCACCTCCTCCACGGTCGAGGTGTCGAAGAAGTCCGCCTCACTGTCATAGTTCGTCGGCGTGGCGATCACCACGAAATCCGCCCCGGCGAACGCCTCGGCCGGATCCATCGTCGCCCGCAGGTCCAGGTGCCGGGTGGCCAGGTACTCCTCCAGGTCCGCATCCTCGATCGGGGAGCGCCGGTCATTGACCATCCCCACCCGCCCGGCGTCCACATCCAACGCCACCACCTCGTGACGCTGCGCCAGCAACACCGCCTGCGCCAAACCCACATACCCGAGCCCCGCAACCGCGATCCGCATCCGTTGCCTCCTCATTCCTCACCGATGATCCCACGGCGGCGCTGGCTGGCGAGTTCCACGGTTCACTCCACGAACCGGGCGCCCTCCTGGGCGACGAGTTCGTCCCGCCGGCCCTCGCTGAGCCGCTCCGCGAACACCACCACGGACCCACCGCCCCGCCACGCGGAGAACGCGGTACGGGCGAGCTCCCACACGGATCCGGGCACGAACGCGATGCGCGTCCCGTCTCCCGTGCCGATCGCGGCGTCGAGGTCCTCGAACGAGAGCCCGGAGTCCTCGACCGCTCGCGCCGCGCCGCCCGCCACGCCGGGTGCCAGCAGCACATCCGCCTGCCCGAGGATGTCCCCGCCGTCGAGGGCACCCGCCGGCAGGTCCCCGGCCCAGCGCAGAGCGAGCGGCGCCAGCGGGACGGCCACCACGAGGGCCTCCCCGCCGGCGTGGCGCTCCGGTCGGTCGGTCGCGACGACGGCTACCACGCCCCCGCCGTCGTCCGCCCCACCCGCACTTCCGCCGTCGGGCACGAACGACACGGCCGCGCCGCGGATCCACGCCGCCCACACCCACACGACGGCCCGCCAGTGCACCGGGAGATCGACCACCACGACGTCGCCGCCACCCACGCCCTCCTCGTCCAGGAAGTTGGCGGTCTTGGCCACCCAATTGGCGAGCACGTGGCCGGAGAGTTCCACCCGTTCCGAGCCGTCCGGCCCGCCGTACCAGGTGATATGCGGCTGGCGGGAGCGGGCGACGGCGTCGAGCAGCGCGGTCGGGGAGAAGGCGGTCATGCCCCCGAGCCTACGTCGCATGTCCGAGGCGATTGATGGCGCAGCCACGGATTTCGTGAAGCTGCCAGGGCGGCCTGCACGTGACCTCGCCACAGACACTGCACGCACCCTCGCCACAGACACTGCGGCGAGGTTTCGTGCCGGCACGGCTGGGAAACAGCACCGGAGAGCCGGGATGCGGCGCTGGCCCCTCACCGGTCGGAGCGCCTCGCGAAGAAGCCGGTTGACGCCGCGATTACCGCACGCCACCGCCAACACGCCCCACGACACGCCGCTGATATCGATCTGTGGCCGACTTCCCGCTTGACTCCCGGAGATTACAGGGCTGTAATTTACCCAAGCACCTGCACGCAACCCGATTGGACAGCTCGATGTGGAACATCCTCGGTGACGGCCCCCTCAACACGAGCCACGCGAGCCGTACCGCCCCGAATGTTCACATCATCGACGTTCTCGACGACGGCGTGCTCGCCTGGCAGGACCGTGCGCTGTGCGCCCAGACCGACCCCGAGGCGTTCTT
>RZYE01000444.1 GCA_009930425.1 Actinomycetota bacterium
CGGCTGGGTGCGCGCCCAGCGCCGGCAGTTCCGGGCGGGGGAGTCGGTCCCCTTCGTGATCGAGTTCGACGGCCGGTTCGTGGGCCAGGTGTCCGTCTCTGGGGTACAGCGGGGTTCCCTGCTGAACGCCTCCCTGGGCTACTGGGTCTCCCGCGAGGTGGCCGGGCGGGGCATCACGCCGCTGGCGGTGGCGATGACGGCGGACTTCCTCTTCCGGGAATGGGGCCTGCACCGGGTGGAGATCAACATCAGGCCGGAGAACACCGCCAGCCTCCGGGTGGTGGACAAGCTCGGCTTCCGCGACGAGGGGGTCCGCCTCGCCTACATGCACATCGCCGGGGCGTGGGCGGACCACCGCAGCTTCGCCCTCACGGCGCCCGAGGTTCCCGACGGCGTGGTCCAGCGCCTCCGCGACCGCACCTCCACCTGGGTACCGGACTTCTGAGGTTGCCGGGCGTGGCCCGCCACCCCCAAGTGCGTACGCAGTCCTGGCCGGGCTCCCCTCCGGCCCCAAGTTCGCCCGCAGTCTTGACCCGCTTGCCCTCCGGGCCCCAAGTGCGCCCGCAGTCTTGAGCGGGCTTCCCTCTGGCCCCCCAAGTGCGTACGCAGTCTTGAGCAACCTCCCCAATTGCGTACGCAGAACGTTCTGGCGGGTTGTATACCGCCCGCAGGAACGTCCCAGACCCGCGGGATCGTTCTGCGCACGCTGTTGGGGATGAGGGCGCGCCGCACACGGTCCGCAGGATCGTTCTGCGCACGCTCTTGGTGCGTGGGACCCCACCGTCGACCCCAACAGCGGGCGCAAGATCGTTCTGCGTACGCTGTTGGGGACGAGGGCCAGCTGCATGAGGTCCGCAGGATCGTTGTGCGTACGCAGTTGGGAATCGGGGAGGACGGCTCCAGATCACCTGATGCTGAAAAAACACACTGATGCTGCAAGGAACACAGCTGACTCCCTCGCCGGCTGCGGATCGATCACCGAGCGCCAAGTGCGGAGCGTCACGGTATCTTCACCAACACGCCGAGCCCGGTCCGCCGCGGAATCGCGCCGATTGCCTAGCGTTGAACCGTGGAGTTGTCAGGGTGGGTGCTCGTTGCAGCCACCGTGATCGTCCTCGGGTACCTGGTGCCGTACTTGGTTCGCAGCCGCGAGGTGAGGGTCGAATCCCGGGTGTCCGACCGCTTCTCCCCGCAGTTGCGGCTGGTCGCCCCCGCCCTCCCGGCGCCGCCGGTCAGGTCCGACACGAGGCCCCTGGTCCACAACCCGGAGATTTCCCGACGACGCACGGAGGCACTCGCGATGATTCGCCCCACCACCCCAGTGGCGAACCGGGTCAACGCCCGGGAGCTCGCCGCCGCGCGGGCCGCCCGTGCCGCAGAGATCTCGCGCCGTGCCGCCGCCGCCCGGCGCCGCATGACGCTGGCGGTGATCCTCGCGGTGGTGACTGCCGCGGTGGTGACCGCTGTCGTGGCCGGGCCGCTGGCATGGGGCTGGGCACTGCTCCCCTCCACGGTGCTGGGAGGTGTGCTGTACACGGGGCGCCGTGCCGCAATCGTTGCCGCCCGGCAGGACGCGAAGGCCCGGGCTGAGATGGCGCGCCTCGACCAGAGGCTCCGGCTCTTCCGTGATCGCGAGGCCCGCTCGGA
>RZYE01000445.1 GCA_009930425.1 Actinomycetota bacterium
AACTCGTCCGTCCCGAAGAAGAAGAGGTTCGTGAAGAGCTGGCCCACCTGCTCGTCGAGCGTCATCCCGGCGAGGGTCTCCTCGACCCAGGCGATCTGCTGGTCATCGAGGTTGTAGGGAGCGGCTTTCAGGTCCACCAATCTCGGCATGTGTGACTCCTTTGTGCGTAGTTCATTGGTATCACCGGGCGGAAACGCCACGGCGAAGTTGCCACAAGTTGCTGCTGCTGGTACGCCATGAGGCATGGCGTTGGCGCCGGAAGTTGCCGTGGTTGAGTTCCTCGCCGGACACGCGTTCGCCCGCGAGGTCCACGAGCGCGTCAGCTCGCTGCTCGGCGGCATCGGACCGTTCATCGCGCGCGCCACCCGCAGCCAGCTCGCCTACCGCCGTCGCCGGGCGTTCGCGTGGCTGTGGCTGCCGGGCACGTGGCTCGCCCGCCCGGCCGACGACGTCGTCCTCACCATCGCCCTCGGCCGCCACGACCCCTCGCCACGCTTCTCGGAGGTCTCGCACCCGAGCGGCCGGCACTGGGTGCACCACCTCGAGGTGGGCGCGCTGACGGACGTGGACGACGACGTCGCCGCATGGCTGCGGGAGGCGTACGAGCGGGCGGGGTGAGGCGTCCCGGAATCCTTTTGCCCCTGTCAGCGGGCAGGCATATCCTCACGTGGTGCCGACCGTCATCCACGCCGCCGACCTCACCAAGAAGTACGGCGACTTCACCGCTGTCGACGCCATCTCGTTCGAGGTCCCGGCGGGTGAGAGCTTCGGGCTGCTCGGCCCGAACGGGGCCGGCAAGTCCACCACGATGCGCATGATCGGCGGCACCTCCACGCGCACGGGCGGCACCCTCATGGTGATGGGCCTCGATCCGGAGACGCACGGGCCGGAGGTGCGTGCGCACCTGGGGGTGGTGCCGCAGCAGGACAACCTCGACGAGGAGTTGCGCGTCCGCGAGAACCTCATCACCTATGGCCGCTACTTCGGCCTGCCGTACTCCTACCTGCGCCCCAAGGCGGACGAGCTGCTGGAGTTCGCGCAGCTCACCGAGAAGGCGGGGGAGAAGGTCACCGCGCTCTCCGGCGGGATGAAGCGGCGCCTCACCATCGCGCGCGGCCTCGTCAACGAGCCGCAGGTCCTCCTCCTGGACGAGCCCACCACCGGGCTGGATCCGCAGGCGCGGCACATCCTCTGGGACCGGCTCTTCCGGCTCAAGGAGGAGGGCGTCACCCTCATCGTGACCACCCACTTCATGGATGAGGCGGAGCAGCTCTGCGACCGGCTCATCGTCATCGACAAGGGCCGGATCATGGCGGAGGGCTCCCCGCGCTCCCTCATCCGGCAGTACTCCACGCGCGAGGTGCTCGAGGTCCGGTTCGGGTCCGAGCGCAATGCCGCGGTGGTGCACCAACTCGAGGGCGTGGGGGAGCGGAACGAGGTGCTCCCGGACCGCATCCTCATCTATGCGGACTCCGGCGAGGCCGCGATGGAGGAGGTCACTGCCCGGGGCCTGAACCCGCTGACCTCGCTGGTCCGCCGGTCCTCCCTGGAGGACGTGTTCCTCCGGCTGACCGGGAGGAGCCTCATTGACTGACATCGCTCCGGGCTCGCTGGCGGACTCGAACCGGCTCGCCTACAGCGGGCG
>RZYE01000446.1 GCA_009930425.1 Actinomycetota bacterium
GTACAGGCGCCAGTCCGCCTCGAGTTCCTGCCAGAGGCCGTCGTCGGCGGGCTCGTCGTCCTCGTGCCACGGGAGTCCCACGCCTCCATCATCCTCCACCATCGTCGAGCATGCCCTGCTGCGGCCTGCGGCGTACGGTGTGATCCGAAGGAGGATGCGATGACGCGGATCGTGCAGGTGGGTGGCGGGCCGCTGACGGAGGACGACGTCGTCGCCGTCGCCCGCCGGGACGCGCGGGTGGCGTTTGCCCCGGGCTGCCTTGAGGTCCCGGTCGCGGCCTCTCGTCGCATCATCGAGGATCTCGCCGCGTCCGAGCGGCCCGCCTACGGCGTCTCCACGGGATTCGGTGCGCTCGCCACCACCCACATCCCGGTGGAGCGGCGGGTCCAGCTCCAGCAGGGCGTCATCCGCAGCCACGCCGCCGGATCAGGTCCGGAGGTGGAGCGCGAGGTGGTCCGCGCCATGATGCTGCTGCGGCTCGCCACGATGGCGACGGGCCGGACCGGGGTGCGCCCCGTCGTCGCCGAGACCTACGCCGCGCTGCTCAACGCGGGGATCACACCGATCGTGCACGAGTACGGCTCGCTCGGGTGCTCCGGCGACCTCGCACCGCTCGCCCACTGCGCCCTCACCCTGGTGGGCGAGGGGTACGCCCGGGATGCCGACGGGACGAGGACGCTGTCCGCGGAGGCGATGACGGCGGCCGGCATCACCCCGGTGGTCCTCGCCGAGAAGGAGGGGCTCGCCCTCATCAACGGCACCGACGGGATGCTCGGCATGCTCACCCTCGCGTGCCACGACCTCGCCGGCCTCCTCACCACCGCGGACGCCGTGGCGGCCATGTCCGTCGAGGCGCTGATGGGTACGCATCACGCCTTCGCGGAGGACCTGATGGCGCTGCGGCCCCAGCTCGGTCAGCAGGACGCGGCGGCGAACATGCGCGCGATGCTGGCGGACTCGCCGCTGATCGCCTCCCACCAGGTGCCCGACTGCCCCATCGTGCAGGACGCCTACTCACTGCGGTGCGCCCCACAGGTGGCCGGTGCCGGGCGGGACACCCTCGCCCACGCGCGGGCCGTTGCCGCCCGGGAGCGGGCCGCGGCCATCGACAACCCCGTGATCGCCCCGGACGGGCGGGTGGAGTCGAACGGGAACTTCCACGGCGCTCCGGTCGGGTACGTGCTGGATTTCCTGGCGATCGCGGTGGCGGACCTCGCCTCCATCTCCGAGCGCCGCACCGACCGGTTCATGGACACGAAGCGGTCCAACGGCCTGCCGCCCTTCCTGGCCGGCGATCCCGGGGTGGACTCGGGGCACATGATCCTGCAGTACATGCAGGCCGGGGTGGTGGCGGAGCTCAAGCGGCTCGCCGTGCCCGCCTCCGTGGACTCCATCCCCAGCTCCGCGATGCAGGAGGATCATGTCTCGCTCGGCTGGCACGCGGCCCGGAAGCTGCGTCGGGCACTGGACGGGCTGACGCGGGTGCTGGCCGGTGAGGCCCTGACGGCGGCACGAGCCCTGGACCTGCGCGGTCACCCGCCCGCAGCGGGCACCGCCGCCGTTCGTGACCGCATCCGTGCGGAGGTGGACGGCCCCGGACCGGACCGGTTCCTCGCGCCCGAGATCGAGGCCGTGGTGGGACTC
>RZYE01000447.1 GCA_009930425.1 Actinomycetota bacterium
CGTCGTCGTGGCAGGGCCTGCCGGGGCTGGGCTGGGTGATGGGGTCGCCGATGTGGATTCCATGCTCGCCATCCTCCCGCGCGGGAGGGGTCCGTCGGATCGGCCGACGGGATGGTTGGTGCGCGGCCCGCGTACGACTGGGGGATGACACGGAGGTCTGGCCAGTTCACTTCACCGGAGCTTTCCGAGGCGCAGCCTTCCGTCGCAGCTTTCCGGGGCGCGATGTCGGCCCGTTCGGGCACCTGAACGTTCGTTGGACCCACTGACGGGGAAGATCCTTTTCCGTAACGGAACACGGACTTCCCCATCAATGGGTTAACGGGTGTTGAGACGGGCCTCTGAGCTCACTCCGCAGCTCTCTGAGCTCAATCCGGAGGCGTGAAGGCTCTCTGCAGGCACCACCCCGGAACGAACCACCTCTTGACGGCGCCCCAAGAGCTTCGTGCGTTTGCAGGGACGCGGAACGAGGGCCGGTAGCGCGTCAGGGCACGCGCACCGGGGCGAGGGGCCGCCACTCCTGCACGGTCATCCGGCCCCGCCGCACGTCCCGCACCGCGACGCCGTGGCCGAGCAGTTCACGGCGGAGGAACTCGGCGTCACGCGTGGCGCGGCGTTCGAGGACGGCGGCGCGGGCTGAGAGGTAGCGGTGGACCACGTCCGGCAGCTGATCCGACGCGTCCCACGGGACGAACTCGGCGGCGTGGGGGTCGCCGGGCAGTACGAGGAGGCCGGCCTCCTCGACCGCGCCCCGGAGTCGGCGCGTGTCCAGGGAGTTGCGCACCCGCACCAGCTCGACCCCGCCGTCCGCGAGGAGCACGAGGTCCTCTCCCACCACCACCGCGCTGATGAGGCTGCGGGGCACGACGGCGTCGGCCCCCTCCCAGCGCACCTCCACCGTGCGGGCCGTGAGGCGCACCTGGAGGCACTCCCCCAGCCACGCGGCACCGGCGGCGGCGCCGAACAGGCTCCCGGCCACGGCGCCAAGCGCTGCGGCCAGGGCGGCGCCGGAGCCGGAGCCGGAGCCGGAGCCCGCATCGGCGAACCACAGCTCGATCACCCACGTGCCCCCGGCCAGGTGGACCAGGGCGAGGACGGCGGCACCGAGCACGGCGCCGAGCACGGTCATGCCGGCGACGGCACCGGCACGCGCGCACCAGCGGGAGCGGACGGTGAGGGTGGTGGCCATGGAACCAAGCGTGGCCCCGCGCCGGGGTCCGCCGGATCGGCCGGGGGGATGGTCCCGGGGCCCCGGGCGTACGACTGGGGTATGACGTCGCCCCCCGGTGGGACGATGGGCGGGTGGCGATTCTCGACGACAGGCCGGTGACCAGGGTGGAGGCGAACCCCCGCCCGGGCGTGGACACGGCAGCGTGGCCGTACACCATCCCGGCAGTTCGGCAGCTACGGGACGAGGGCCTCGATCTCGCCCCGGCCACGGTGCTGGTGGGCCCCAACGGCTCCGGGAAGTCCACGATCGTGGAGGCGATCGCAATGGCGTTCGGGCTCTCCGGCGAAGGCGGCTCCGTCCACGCGCGGCACGCCACCCGGCCGAGCGAGTCACCCCTCTGGCAGGACCTGGTGCTCGCCCGGCGCGGCGGGTCCCGGTGGGGGTACTTCCTGCGGGCGGAGTCCATGCACGGCCT
>RZYE01000448.1 GCA_009930425.1 Actinomycetota bacterium
CAGCGGCCCGGGTCCGTGCCCGTGGCGGTGTTCGTGGACGGGCCGGTCCACGACGGCGCCCGCCAGGCCGAGCGCGACGCCGAGGCCGAGGAGCGGCTCGCGGACATCGGGTGGGACGTGGTGCGGGTGCGGTACGACGACGACTGGTCGGCGGTCGTGGCGCGGCACCGGTCGACGTTCGGGGCGGGGCGCGCGGACTGACCCGTCGTGAGCAGCCGGGGGCGCCGCGTGCTACAGCCGGGCGGCGAACCAGGCGTGCACCCGCTCCGCTGACCAGCCGGGCGCGCGGACCAGGATGAGGTCGCGATCCTCACGGATCACCCTGGACACCCCATCCTGCGCGGCGAGTTCGCGCAGCAGCCGGTCGACGTCGTCGGATCGTTCGTGGGCGAGCTCCTCACCCAGTCCGATCTCGACGTCGTAACCACCCGGTTCGGTCCGGATGTCCTCGACATCGAACTTCGGTTCAGGCTCGGCCGTTGAGCTGCCCACGGGTTCCACGACGGGACTGAGCTGTTCGATGAGACCTTCGGCGTAGCTCGAGATCCTGTCGTCGGGGGACTGCCGGACCCCGAGGAGCGTGGCACGCGCCTCCACCAGGGGGAGCGCCGGCAGGAAGTTGTGGATCCCGCCGTCACCGACCAGGACCGGGTGGTTGTTGAACTCGTACCTCTTGACCTTGTGGTGCGCGACCTCCCACCGGGCGGTGGGAGCCCGGTCCGTCACGACGGCCGCGAGACAGGACACCACGCCATCGAGAAGCAGCAACGACTCCAGGGACAGGACCGGTTCCTCCTCCCAGGTGTACCGCTCCCAGGACGGCCACTGCTCCCTCGGCACCATGGCTGGGTCCGTCGCACCGGGATCGTCCCGCTTCGTGAGGTGGGTCAGTACCCAGCGCCACAGCGGCACCAGGCTCCCCACCGAACCATCAAGGAGTTCAGAGGGGTAGACGCCGTCGGCCGCCATTCGGTCACGAAGGCGATCCAGCGCCGGGCCGCGCTCCGCCATGAACTCCTCGAACGCCGCCGCCGCGCCCTGCTCGGTCAGGTCACGATAGTTCGTCATGGCAGATGTCGCGTTCCTTGCCGCGCGACGCACCCACGCGAGATCGTCGTGGATCTCGTTGCATGCGTGGCCCACGGCTTGTCATCGTCGAGTTCGGACACCGCGGACCTGCCTCCCTCGCGTTCCAGACCTACTTGTCGCCGACGACCGCCCAGGCGATCAGCTGGTCGAGGCGCCTCACGTCGATCTTGGCCCCGAGCTTGATCTTGATGTGGCCGGCTCGGGTCCACAGTTCAATCTCGGAACTGAGGTCGAAAGTGCCGGCGTTCTCCGATGACCACATGTTGATGGACGAGTAGGGGAGTGAGTACACCTCCACCTTCTTGCCCGTCAGGCCCTGCGAGTCACGGACGATCAGCCGCCTGTTCGTGAAGATTGCGGTGTCGCGCATGGTCTTGAAGGCAGCGACTGGCTGTTCTCCAGGCACCAAGAGGTTCGCCACGTCGTCCGGAATCGGCACCTCGAACTGGAATTGCCACGCTGCGATTGCTGTGAGTTCTGTCGGCATCTTTGTCCCTTCTTCTCTCTCATCCTGCCAAATGCGTCGACGATGTGTGAGGCTGCACTG
>RZYE01000449.1 GCA_009930425.1 Actinomycetota bacterium
CTTCTACGTGGACGTCCTCGGCTTCGACGTGACGATGGACCTCGGCTCCGCGCTGTTCGTCTCCGCGGGCGGATACCACCACCACCTCGCGATGAACATCTGGGGCACGCGCGGCGCCGGTCCCCGGGCCGCGTCCCTCGGGCTCGGCCAGGTGGCCGTCGAGGTGCCGACGCGCGACGACGTCGCCGCCCTGGCCGACCGCGTCCGCCGCGCCGGTCTTCCCTCCAGCGACGACGGCCGGACCCTGACCGTCTCCGATCCCTGGGGCACGCAGGTGCGGGTGACCGCCGCCGCGTGACGACCGCGGCAGCCCAACGCAACGCGGCGGCCCACCGCATCGCCGGGCCTCAGCCCACGACCCGCTGCCCGCCGCCGTGTGACCGCGATCAGCCGCCCACGACCAACTTCCCGCCGAGGTACACGGCCGCGATGTGGTCCCGCAGCGTGGCGAGCTGGTCCACGCTCGTCAGGTCGGTGTCCAGCACCACGAGGTCCGCGGTCCATCCCTCCTGGACCCGGCCCACCCGCCACTCGGGGGCGACGAGATCGGCGGCGACCGACGTCGTCGACGCCAGCACCTGCTCCAAGTCCATCCCGAGGGCGCCGTAGAGGGCGAGCTCCTCGAGGTTGTCCCCATGCTCGCCGACGCCGGAGTCCGTGCCCATCGCGATGCGGACGCCGGCCTCGAAGGCGTGCTGGACGGACTCGCGGTGCGCCTCGACCACGCGCCGGGCCTTCTCCACCACCTGCGGCGGGATGGCCGCCACTCCCCGTTCGGCGTTCCGCACCACGGCGAGGGGCGCGACGAGGGTGGGAACGAGGTAGGCGTCGGCCTCGAGCATCATGCCGATGGCCTCCTCGTCCAGGAAGATGCCGTGCTCGATGGACCGCACCCCGGCGCGCAGCGCGTTCTTGATGCCCTCGGTTCCCTGGGCGTGGGCGAGCACGTAGCTGCCGTGTGCCTCGGCCTCTTCCACGACGGCGCGGATCTCTGCCACGGTGAACTGCGTGTGGGCGGGGTCGTCCATCGGGGAGAGCACGCCCCCGGTGGTGCAGATCTTGACCTGGTCCGCGCCGGCCCGGAACATCAGGCGCGCCACCTTGCGAGCCTCCTCCGGCCCGTCTGCGATGCCGTCCGGCCGGCCCGGGTGCGGTTCCATGAACGGCATGTGGGCGCCCGACGGCATCCACGTGTCCGCGTGCCCACCGGTCTGGCCCATCACGTTCACGGAGATCTTCAGGCGCGGGCCGGCCACGAGGCCCTCGGCGATCGCCTGCTTGGTGCCGAGGTCCGCTCCCCCGGCGTCCCGCACCGTGGTGATGCCCGTCTCGAGCGTGGCGCGCAGGTTCCGCACCGAGAGGTAGAACTGCCGCGAGAACGGCTGGTTGAACATGTCCAGGCCCCCCGCATTGGAGAACAGGACGTGGACGTGGGCGTCGATGAGGCCGGGCAGGAGCGTGCGTCCCGTGCAGTCGACGACGTCGGCGCCCTCCTCCCAGCGGACGCCGCCGTGGGGCTCGATGTCCGTGACGACGTCGTTCACGACCACCACGTCCGCGCGCCGGTCGAGGAAGGCCGATCCGTCGAAGACCCGTGCGTTGGTGAACACCGTTGTTGCCATGGCCG
>RZYE01000450.1 GCA_009930425.1 Actinomycetota bacterium
AGGTCGAGGATGTTCGGCTCGTCGTCGACGACGAGGAGGCTCGCCTCCGGTTCCTGTGGCTTCCTCATGCCACCAGTGTGGCGGGCGAGTCTGGGAGTTCGCTGGGAACCTCAGAGGTACCGGGTGGGGTCGAAGGCCTCGAGCGGGATGATGCGCACCCGGGGAAGCACGGCGTTGAAGGCGCCGATCGAGTCCTCCAGGTCGTGGATCTCCAGGCCCTCGCTCGTCAGCTCGGCGAGGTGGGCGTTCAGGAACTCCCGGAAGCAGAGCACGCCCACGCGGCGGCCGAGGCGGAGGAGTTCGGCCACCTGCGGGATGAAGTCACCGTCGTGGCTGGCCAGGAGCACGTCACCGTGGCCCTGAGCCGCGATGGCGGACAGGGTCCGCTGGATGCCGACGTCCACCACCTTCTCGCTGCCGTGCGATGACAGGGGGATCGGGTGGTAGTCCATGGCGAGGAGCGCCTGGACGAAGCCCATGGGCATCTGCCCCGAGGAGGCGTTCAGGAAGAACAGCGCCCGGGTGGGCGAGTCCCACACCTCGCTGGAGAACGCGAGGATCCTGTCCCAGCGTGGGCGTTCCTCCGGGTTCGGGCGCCGGCCGAGGACACTCATCCCGAGCGTCGCGTCGATGTTCTCGCCATCCACCAGCAGGTAGGTCGTCCCGGGCTTGTCCACGGCCCCAGCCTAGGCCCGTGGCGGTCCGGACCGGCGCCGATCGGGGCACGGCGGGCCGCCAGGGGTTTGGCAGGGATGCCCCGGGTGGGGACCCGGCTTCTACCGCGGTGAGTGGAAGGTGCCGCAGCGGCGCGCGGTGCGGGTTCGTGTGCGCGGTGTGGTGGTGGAAGGCTTTCCGCGCACGCGCGGTGTGGCTTCGTGCGCGCGGTTAGGTGTGGACGGCACACCACGCGCACGAACTCAAACCAGCCGCGCGTGGTGTGACTTCGGTACCCACACCACGGGTACGGACCCACACCACGGGTACGGACCCACACCACGGGTACGGACCCACACCACGGCGGGCACCACGACCCACGCAAGTGTCACAAGAGCCGCAAATGGAGCCTCCGCGCGACGACTCACCCGCAAATGGAGCCTCCGTGCGACGACTCACCCGCAAATGGAGCCTCCGTACGACTTGGGAGGCGTGGATTCGGGCCTCCGAGATCATACGGAGGCTCCGTTTGCGCGGGGGTGAGAACGGAGGCTCCGTTTGCGCGGGGGTGAGAACGGAGGCTCCGTTTGCGGCTGCTTTCTCGGCTCGGGGTGGGAACGTCCGCGAACGAAGGAGGCGAGCCACGAGGGCACACATGCAGGAGGGGAGCCGTGGGCTGCGTGCCAACGGCTCCCCTCCCACCCGAACTGCTACTCGGACTCGATCTGGGGGCGATCCCCGCCGCCCCGGAGCGCGGCGAGCCGTGCCTCGATCTCGGCGTCGCGGCCGTAGTCCTCGAGCTCGGCGAACTGGCTCTCGAGAGAGGTCGCCGCGATCTCGGCGTGCCCGGCCACGCGGGCCTCCTCACGGCGCACCTGGTCCTCGAACCGCGAGATCTCGGTGGTCGGGTCGAGCACGTTGATGGAGGAGATGGCCTTCTGGACCACGCCCTGTGCCTCCGCGGTCTTGGCG
>RZYE01000451.1 GCA_009930425.1 Actinomycetota bacterium
GATGGCGAGCACGCTGAGCGCGGCGGCGGCGAAGACGGTGAAGACGCCCACCACGCGCATGCCGAACGACATGTCGGTGCGCACCGCGGCGCCGTCGCGTGCGGCCGCGTGGGTGGACATGCGGGTGAAGAGCGCCGTGACGAGCGACGTGGTGATGAGGGACTGCGGCAGCATGTAGATCGCGAAGGCGCCGGCGTAGGCGGTGTTGGCGGGGACGAAGGCCGCCACCTCCGCCTGGGAGCCGGAAGCCGCGGAGGCGACGTTGACCAGCATCAGGTACCCGAGCTGCCCGACGGCGAGCGCCCCGAACGTCCACATCGCCATGCGGGAGGCCCCACCGAGGCCGGAGCCCCGTAGTCCCCACCGGGGCCGGTACCGGAAGCCGGACCGGCGCAACGGGATGATGAGGACCAGCGCCTGGAGCACCACGCCGAGGGTCGCGAAGCCGCCCACCATCGCGATGCGCGCCCCGGTCCAGTCGGCGGGGTCCGTGCCCGAGCCGGAGGCGGCGCTCCCGAACACCCAGATGTAGGCCAGCAGCCCGCCGATGGCGACGATGTTGTTGACCACCGGCGCCCACATGTAGGGCCCGAACACGCCGCGGGCGTTGAGCACGTTCCCCAGCAGGGTGTAGATGCCGTAGAAGAACACCTGCGGGATGCACCAGAACGCGAACGCCACGGCGAGGGCGAACCACTCGGGGGACATCTGCGAGGCGTACAGGGTGACCAGCAGGGCGGAGCCCGCGGTGAGCGCCACGGTCGCCACGAAGAGGATCGCCCCCGCGACGGTCAGCAACCGGTTGACGTACTCCTCGCCGTCCTTCCGGGTCAGCGCCCGCACGATCTGCGGCACGAGGATCGCGTTCAGGATGCCGCCCGCCAGCAGGTTGTAGATCGTGTTCGGCAGGGTGTTGGCGACGGTGAAGGCGTCGGCCTGGCCGGTGGCGCCGATCGCGGCCACGAGCACGATCAGGCGCACCTGCCCGAGGATGCGGGAGACGAGGGTCCCGGAGAACATCTTCGAGATCGCCGATGCCAGCGACTGCGAGCTCACCGCCGTCCCTCCCGGATTGCGTCCCGGTCCGCCTCCGCGAGGCGACGGGCCGCGGCCTCGACCTCGGCGGCGCGGCCGGAGCGGCGGTTGCACAGCACCGTCCGCACGATCCCGACCACGAACGCCAGCCCGCCGGCCAGCACGAGGGCCGTCATCCCGAGGCTCTCCCAGTTGGCGCGGACGCGCACGGGGATCTCGACGGCGTCGCCGAGTTGCGTCCCCGACGGTGCGGCCAGGTGGACCTCCACGGTGATGTCACCCCACCCGACCCCGCTCACCGGTACCACCGCGGTGACCTCCCCCTCGGCGGGGACGGTGACCTCCACGGGTTCGGCCTGCTCCAGGCCACGTTCCGAGGGCAGGAGCTCCACCTGGACGGTCGCGTCCTCCGGGAGGCTGCTCACGATCGTGACCGGGAAGTTCGCGGTCTCGCTGACCATGTTGATGCTGGAGGCTCCCCGGATGGTCAACCCGGAGGCGTAGGCCTGGGCCGTGGTCGCGACGCCGTCGAGCAGGAGGGCGCGGGCGCCGGGTGCGGAACGCCACGCCACGGACGGGA
>RZYE01000452.1 GCA_009930425.1 Actinomycetota bacterium
AGATCGTGGACTACGTGGGTGCATCCGCACTGTTCGAGGACCCCGACTTCGACGGCTACCCGTCCCACGTCATCGCCGAGGTGGTCGACGACGCCGGCAGGGTGGTGGCGCAGGAGGAGGCGCCCACCCACGCCGCACAGTCCGACGACGGCGCCGAGGACGGGCCGCCCATCCTCCACGAGCCGGAGCCCGAGTTCACCGTGGCCAATCCGCCCAATGACCCCGCCCCGCCGGCCCGGCGGAAGTACGTGGTGGACGAGGGGGACTTCTCGGTGCGAGCCGAGGGTCGCCTGGTGCCGGACACGTCGTCGGGCCAGCTGCGGCTCACGGAGTACGGCGCCTGGGTCCGCGGCCGGATCACCGCACTCGGCGATCCCGAGCGGGTGTCCGCGGACTGGGCGCACGCCGAGACGCGTCATGGCCTCGTCCGGGCTCTCGAGGAGCAGGGCATCGAGCTCGACGAGTTGATGCGCGCGTTCGGACTTGAGGACTCCGATCCACTCGACGCCCTCCTCCACCTCGCGTGGAACGCCCCCACCCGTACACGGGCGGAACGCGTACGCTCGGTGCGCCAGACCCGTGCTGCCGAGCTGGAAGCCGCGTCGCAGCAGGCCCGCGAGGTCCTCGACGGCCTGTTGGAGCGCTACGCGGCCCACGGGATCGATGACCTCGAGAGCAGACAGGTCTACCGGATGCCTCCCCTGAGAGACCTCGGGAGCCCGATGGAACTGGCCCGGGCGCTCGGTGGCCGCGATGCCCTTCAAGAGCATCTCGATCTCGTGCAGAAGTGGCTCTACTCAGCGTGAACTTTAGTTCACCGGGCATGATGTTCGTACAACTACAGTTTTAATGTAGGTTCCTTTGGTGTAGCATCGGCAGCATGCCCGGTGTCCGTCAAGATCTCCGGCGAGCGCTGCAGGCGATCGCCTTCACCCAGGCCGGCTACTTCACCGCGGCACAGGCCCGTGATGTCGGGTACTCCTACCAGGCGCAGAAGCACCACGTGGACTCCGGGAACTGGCTGCGGGTGGATCGCGGCCTCTTCCGGCTGCCCGACTGGCCCACGAGCGAGGGCGACACCTGGGTGCGCTGGACGCTGTGGAGCCGGGGGCGCGGCGTGGTCTCGCACGACTCCGCGCTCCGGGTCCACGGGCTGTCCGACGTCGAGCCTGCACTGGTCCACCTGACCGTGCCGTCCGGATTCCGCGCTGTCGACGACCTCGTGGTGCTCCACCGGGGTGACGTACCCACGGAGGATCGCGACGAACGGCTCGGATGGTCGGTGACCACCCCCCTCCGCACCCTCGTGGACGTCGCAGCGGGAGACCTGTCACAGGAGGCGATCGACGCCGCCGTCACCGACGCGGTCGAGCGCGGACTCACCACCCGCCGCCAACTGCTCCGCCGCTGCGCCGACGAGCCCGAGCGGCCGGCCCTCCGCCTGGAACGGGCACTGCACCGGATGAGTGAGCATGGCTGACCCGCGCTCCACCAGCCTGACCGAGCGGCTCCGCAACGTGGCGGCGGCCGAGGGCAGCGCCGTCGAGCGCGTGCGGAACCGCCTCGCCTTCCAGCGCATCCTCGCGCGCCTCGCCCTGCACGACGGCTGGGTG
>RZYE01000453.1 GCA_009930425.1 Actinomycetota bacterium
CTCCCGTTCAACTGCCCCGACATGGTCGGCGGCGGCGAACTCAGCGCCATGACCGAGGGTGCACTCGACCAGGAGTTGTTCGTCCGCTATGCGCAGGTGGCGGCGTTGTTCCCCATGATGCAGTTCTCCATGGCGCCGTGGCGCGTCCTGGATGCCGAGCATCTGAGCGCGGTCCTCGAGACCGTGCGAGTGCGGCAGCGCCTGGTTCCCGTGATCCTCGACCTGGCGCGGCAGTCCGCGATCACGGGTGAGCCGATCCTGCGGCCCCTCGCGTGGTCGTACTCCGGGTGCGACGACGTCACCGACCAGTTCCTCCTGGGCGACGACATCCTGGTCGCTCCCGTCCTGGAGAGAGGAGCCTCCACGCGGCGGGTGGCCCTCCCACCGGGTTCGTGGGTGCTGGGCGATGAGCCAACAGCCTCCACGGTGTCGGGGATCGTCGACATCCCCGTCGGCCTGAGTTCCCTTCCCTGGTTCCGCCGGATCCGTTAGGACTCGGCCCACAGAGCGAGCGCCTCCGGCGTGGTCACCTCGTCCAACGCGACCTCGGCCGCGCCGATCAGGGCACCGTCGTCGCCGAGGGTCGAGTCGCGTACCGGCGGCGGCACGTCACGCCGGAAACCCATGAGACCAGCCAGGTAGGCCTCCTCGAAAGCGGTGGGCGCACTGGCACGAAGTGGAATCGCGATTCCACCAATCGTCACGACGTCCGGGTCGAGAGCGTTGACCAGTGCAGCCAATCCTGTCCCCAGCGCGGCGGACTGTACCTCCACCGCCACCCCCATCGCGGACGTGACACGGCGGGCCAGGGCGCGTGGATCCACCGGCTCAGGCTCGCCGAGTGCGGCCGCGAGTGCGCGTGCCCCCACGGCCGTGCCCCAGCATCCGTATGCGCCACAGCCACAACGGTTCCTCCTGTCCGCGAACGGCAGGTGCCCGAACTCGCCCGCCGCTCCGCTCGCGCCCACGATGGGTCGCCCGTCCACCACGAGCGCACCTCCAGGGGCCTCCTCCACCTGGAGGTGAACCACGGTTGTCGCACCGACGGCGGCGCCACGCCTCACCTCGGCAACGCCGGCGAAGGTGGCGTCGTTCCCGACGATGAGCGGCCCTGCGATCCCCTCGACGAGGCCGGCGAGTTCCACGTCCTTCCATCCGAGGCCGGATGCCTGGCGGAGCACGCTTCCTCCCACCACGCCGGGTACGGAGACGCTCACCGCCCTGAGCCGAGAACCCAGGTCGCGGTGCGCGCGACGGACAGCACGCCCGATCACCGCGAGGACTGCATGCGGGTCAGGACCGGGGGCGTGCGCGCCACCACTGAGAACAGCGGGTTTGCCGTCGAGCGCCGCCACCGCCAGACGCCACGCCTCGTGACGCAGTTCCAGGATCAGGACGAGGGGCCCATCCGGGTGCACCCGGAGCGTCGCGCTCGGCCGGCCCCGTCCCGAAGGAGGCCCGTCCACCTCCATGATCAGGCGAGCCTCCCTGAGACGTGCCGTGACCTCCGTGGCGACGCCGCTCCCGATGCCGAGCCGGCGAGCGACGACGGAGCGCGACACCCCGGGATCACTGCGGAACTCGGTCAGCACCTCGGCGGCCACG
>RZYE01000085.1 GCA_009930425.1 Actinomycetota bacterium
CGCCCACCAGCCGTACTCGGAGGACTCGATGAGGCCGTAGACGATCGCGCCCATGCCGAGGCTGGCCAGCAGGGTGCCGGGGACGTCGGCGCCCTTGCGCAGGCTGGGATCACGGGTCTCGGGGACGAAGCGGAGCGCGATCGCCACGGCCGCGAGGCTGAAGGGGATGTTGATCCAGAACGCCCACCGCCAGGTGAAGTCCGTGGCGAGCCACCCGCCGAGCAGCGGGCCCACCGCGGCCATCCCGCCGATCATCGAGCCGTACACGGCGAACGCGATGCCACGCTCCCGGCCGTGGAACATGGCGTTGATGGTGGAGAGGGTGGAGGGCATCACGAGGGCCGCGCCGATGCCCTGGACGAGCCGTGCCCCGATGAGCCAGGTGGGGTTCTGCGCGGTGCCCACGCCGAGGCTGGCCAGCATGAAGATCGCCAGTCCCACGATGAAGAGCAGCCGGCGGCCGTACAGGTCGCTGAGGCGCCCGGCGAGCAGGATGAGGGACGCGAACACGAGGGAGTAGATGGCGTTCATCCACTGGGTCTCGGTGGCGTTCAGCCCGAGGTCCCGGCTCACCACGGGCAGCGCCACGTTCGCGATCGTGGCGTCCATGATCACGAGGGCGACTCCGAGCGCGATGCCCACGAGCGCGATCCACCGCGTGCGGTCGAGGACGGTGGCCGATCCGGGCGTGGTCATCGTGCTCCTGACGGGTTGACGGGTGGCGCGTCATCGCGCAACCGGAATGTTACGACGCTCCGTCATGAAAAGCGAGCCGAGGGTGCGCCACCACGCCCGTGAGATCATGCCCGCATGGCGGCGGTGCTGGCGGGGATGTCGGTGGTCTGGGTGATCATCCTCCTCGGCTGGGTGCTCGGCCGCCTGGACGTGCTCGGGCCCGGCGCCGAGGAGGTGCTGAACCGCCTCGTGTACTGGGTGGCCACGCCCGCGCTGCTGTTCGCCACGCTGGCCACCACGGACATCCCCGCGCTGGTGGGGGCGCCGCTCGCGGTGGCGGCGCTCAGCGGGGTAGCCTCCGCCGTCACGTTCGCGGCCCTCTCGCGCTTCGCGTTCCACGACCCCCGGGGTCATACGGTGGTGGGGGCGATGGGCTCCTCGGTGGCGAACGCCGCGCACCTCGGCATCCCGCTGGCCGCCTACGTGCTGGGCTCCGCCACCCACAGCGTCCCGGTGCTGCTGTTCCAGCTGGGCTTCTTCACCCCGATGTTCTTCGTGCTCGCGGACCTGGTGTCGCAGGGCAGCACGTCCCCGGGGCGCGTGGTGGGCGTGGTCCTGCGGAACCCGCTCGTGCTCGCGGCCGTGGCCGGGATGGCGCTCGGCGGCACCGGTACGCGGCTCCCCGACCTCGTCATGGAGCCCTTCCGGGTGGTGGGGGCCGCCGCGGTCCCGGCGGTGCTGATCGCGTTCGGGATGTCCCTGGCGGGGACCACGTTGCGCATCCTGCCGCTCGCCGGCCACACGCCGCACGACGACGACGCCGCCGGCCCCGCCGTCGCCACCACCCGCGGCGTGGCGCTCGCCAGTGCCCTCAAGCTCCTCGTCCAGCCGGCGTTCGCGTGGGTGGCCGCGATGCAGCTGTTCGGGCTGGAGGGGCACGCGCTGTTCGCCGTGGTCGCGATGGCGGGGTTGCCGGCGGCGCAGAACACGTACGTGGCGGCGTTCCGCACCGGGACGGCCACCGGACTGGCACGGGGCATCGTCCTGGCGACCACCTTCTTCGCCATCCCGTCGCTCGCGGGGATCGCCGCGCTGCTGGCGTAGGAGGAGGGCGGTCCGTGGCCCGTGGGGCCGGCATTGTCGTGCGGGGCGGCCGGCGGTAGCTCAGCCCAGTTCGGCCGCCAGTCCCACGACGAGGGTCACCACGCACGTGATCGCACCCAGCCACGGCACCCAGCGCGGCACGGGGAAGGGCGTCTCCGGCTGGAGGCGGTGGACGCCGATGAGGGAGACGTTCACCACCGCGAACACGGCCAGCAGTGCCCAGGTGGTCAGCTCGGCCATGGTGTCCACCGGGAGCGCGAGCGCGCCGCCGATGGTCACGGCACCCACCAGCACGGTCCCCAGCACCGGGGTGCCGAACCGAGGGCTCGTGACCCGGAACCTCCGCAGGCTCGGAGAGCGCTTGCCCAGGCCGAACAGCACGCGGGCGGACATCACGATCTGGGCGAGGACCCCGTTGAGCGCGGCGGCCACGGCGATGAGCGCGAGGAAGCCCGAGCCCGTCCCGGTCCCCGCCTCCCACACCAGGGTCAAGGGCCGCTCCGAGTCACCGAGCACGTCTCGCGGGACGGCGCGCACGGCTGCGAGGGACACCAGGGCGTAGAGCACGGCGGTGATCGCCAGGGCCAGCAGGATGGCGCGGGGCAGGATCGAGTGGGGGCTGTGGGTCTCCTCGGCCATGTTCACCATGTCGTCGAAGCCGATGAAGGCGAAGAACCCGAAGATGACTGCGACTGCGATGCCCGACCACTCGGGAGCCGGCAACGGCACCGACCACTCCGCGACCGGCGCGGCCAGGAAGCCGGCGCCCGCGACCAGCAGCAGCCCGGCCACCTCCACCACGGTGAGCAGGCCGGCGAACAGGAGGCTCTCCAGCACGCCCACGATGGCGATGACCGTGAGGATCACCCCCAGCCCGATGATCCCCCACGCGGTGGGGATGTCGAGGATCGCCGTCAGGTAGCCGACCCCACCTCGCAGCACGGCCGATCCGGTCAGCGTGCCGACCACCACGTTCACCCAGCCCACCAGGACGGCCAGCCAGTGCAGGCCCAGCCCGATCTCGATGTAGGAGGAGTCGCCCGCCGCCTCGGGGATCCGGGCGGACAGTTCGGAGAAGGACAGCGCGGACGGGATCGCCACGATCCCGGCGATCAGGAAGGCCACCGGCGCCCACATGCCCGCGGCCCCGGCCGCCACCCCCGTGAGCACGTAGATCCCGGCGCCGACCATGATGCCGACTCCGTACGCGGTCAGCAGGGGCAGCCCGATCCGCCGCCTCAGCCCCCCGCTGGTGGCAGGATCTGCCCGCGCCATGGCGGCGGCCCGGCTAGAGGCGCGTGACCACCGCTTCGACCACCGCCGCGGCGCGTTCGGACACCTCGGCCACCGACATCGAGAAGTCGTCCCCGGCGTGCGGCCCGCACAGGTCGGAGACGGCCCGGACGGAGACGAACCGGAGCCCGAACAGGTGGGCGACCTGAGCGAGGGCCGCGGACTCCATGTCCGCGGCCAGCGCGTTCGGGAAGGCGGCCCGCACCGCATCGACGGTCTCGGAGTAGATGAAGGAGTTACCCGAGACGATCTTCCCCGGCCGCACGCGCACGTTCTCGATGTAGGCCCCGAGCGCCTGGGAGACGAGGTCCTTATCCGCCTCGTACTTCTCCGGCATGCCGGGAACCTGGCCGCGGGCGTAGCCGAAGTTGGTGGCGTCGGCATCGTGGTAGGCGTAGGCGTTGCCCACCACTACGTCTCCCACGAAGATCCCCTGCGCCAGGCCGCCGGCCGAGCCGGAGGAGATCAGCCCGTTCGGCGTGAACCGCCCGAGCAGGGCGGTGACCGCCGCGGCGGCGTTGACCAGGCCGATCCCGCTGACGAGCAGGACGCAGTCCCTCCCGCCGATCTTCGCGCGCCAGGCGCGTCCGACCGGGGTCTGGAGCTCCTCGGCGCCGTGGAGCAGGTAGGGCCGTGCCTCCTCCTCCATCGCCGTGACCACCAGTGCGGTGACCTGTTCGCTCATGCCATGACCTCCGCCCATTCGTCACGCTTCGCAAGGATCGCTCGAGCCGCCTCCTGGGCACCCGCGAGGTCGTGGTTCGCCCCCCAGCCGCACTGCACCTCGTTGGCCGCGGGGACCTCGGTCGCGGCGAGGACGTCCTGGAGGGCGGCCGCCACGAGGCCGTTGATCTCGTCGGCCGGGTGGTCCCCCACCACGATCAGGTAGAAGCCGGTCTGGCACCCCATGGGGGAGAAGTCCACGATGTAGTCCGCGTGGTTGCGCAGGTTCTCCGCCATCGTGTGCTCCAGCGCGTGCACGGTCGGCATCTCGAGGTGGGCCCGGTTCGGTTGGCAGAACCGGATGTCGTACTTCACCAGCACGTCCCCGTGCGGGAGTTCCTTGCGGTCGGCCACCCGGATGTAGGGGGCACTGACGGCCCGGTGGTCCAGGTTGAAGGACTCGACGTTCATCTTCTGCATGGCTCCAAAACTAGCCGCCGGGGCGGCGCCGGTCACCCCCAACCGGACGGGCACATCATCCGTACCGGCGGGCGGCCGCGCGCTGGCCGAGCCACTGCCGGGTGGCGTCGGCGACGGTTCGGACGAGGAGGTATGCCGCCGCCACGAGGAGCAGCGCGCCGGCGGTCACCCGCAGGTTGGCCACCGTCAGGGCCACGATCACCCCCGCCGTGAGGAGCACCGCCGCCGTGACGAGGACCCGGGTCACCAGGGTGTACAGGCGCCCGCGCAGCACCGCCTCGAGCACGAACATCCCGGCGATCACGCCCGCCGACCACAACAGCAGGTTCTCCGGGTTCAGGACCAGCAGGGCGCCGAGGATCGCCATCAGCAGCGCCGCCGAGAGCGCGGCCCACACCCCGAGCACCGGCGAGCCCACCACGGCGGTCAGCGGCAGCGAACGGTGCTGCAGGTGGGCGTGGGGGTGCGGGGTCGGCACGGTGAGGTCCGCGAGCCGCTCGGCGTCCTCGAGCGCGTCGCTGAGGGCCGCGTGCTCCGCCCGCAGCGCCTCCACCCGGCGGCCGGCGACGGCGGCGGCCGCCGCGGACGTCGTGTCCCGGCCGGCGACGTCGTCGGCGACCGTGGCTCCCCGCAACTCACCGCGCGCCGCCTCGAGCGTGGCCTCGACGACGGCGAGGCGGCGCCGGAGCTCCTCCGCCCGGCCCGCCCAGATCGCCTCCGCCGCGGAGTCCGACGGGGGGACGCGGTCGAGGTCGGCCCAGGCGACGGGTTGCCGCCACGACGGGCGCACCGACCCGTCCCGCTCGTACCTCGGACCGGCCGGCGCGCGCTCGCCCCCGAACCGGTCCCGGGTGTCCAGGCCCCAGAGCCCGCGGAAGTCGCGGACCCAGGGGGTGTCGTCGTCGATGAGGTGGGCCTCCCACTCCTGGTCCTGGCCCGGCCCGATCGCGAGGCCGTCCCCGCGGCGGTAGTCGATGTAGGGGATCCCCACCCCGAAGTCCGCCTGCTCCCGGCCGAGCAGCCCGGCCGTCTGGCGGCGCAGGTTCTCCAGCCAGTGGGGGATGTCCGGCCGGACCGTGACGAGGTACTCGCCGGGGAGGTAGGCCCCGGAGTGGGAGCCGGCGCCCACGTACACCACCGGGTGCTCGCCCACCAGGGTCAGGTCCGGATCGTCCCAGCGGCGGCGCAGGTCCGCGCCCTCCTCGTCATGGCTGGAGAACGCCACCCAGGCCGGTTGCGGATCCGGCGTGTCGGTGAGGAAGACGGTGACCTGCTCCCAGTCCGCCTCGTGGTCGTTCACGCCGCCGTAGGAGGACCGCCAGTCGTTCATGGGGTAGAGGAACCAGTACTGGAGGGCGATGTACCCGGCGTCCCGGGAGATCCGGCCGTAGTAGGTGGTGCGCCGGGCGGGGTTCGCGGTGCGGGCCTGCTCCGCGGCCGCCGCGGTCCAGCCGCCCGGCACCCGGCCCCGGACGAGCAGGCTCAACTGCATGAGCACGGCGATCAGCCGGGAGACCAGCCCCACCGCCGCCGCGCGGGAGATCGGCTTGAAGGCGTTGCGGCCGCCGGCGCGGAGCCATGCCCGGTGCTCGCGCCATCCCATCCTGCGTTCCACGTAGCAGAGCGAGAGGTTCGCGCCGGGGAGGTCCCGGCCGTGGGCCGCGAGCGAGTCCGGCGTGAGGTCCCCGCGCCCGGCGACCACCTGCGAGAACGGGGTCCGGGCGTCCATGAGCAGCTTCGCCTGGCCGAGGTAGGCCTCCACCGAGGAGGGAACGAACATCTCGCCGGCCGTCAGCCGCATGACCGGCTCGAAGCGGCGGAGGAGGGCGAGGTCCTGGGCGGGGGCGTCGGCGGGCTCCATGGCTCCAAGCATCCCGTGAGACCGGCCCATCCGGTAGCCGCCGTCCGCGCACGGCGGGTCCGGGTTGGCCGGTTCCCGCCCGAAACGTGGCCCCCGGGATGGCGGTACGGGACAATGGGCGCATGTTCGCCCAGCACGCGCTCATCCGCCGGCCCTCCTCCCGCCTCGCGGAGGGAATCGTGACCCACATGGAACGGACGCCTGTGGACGTCGAGAAGGCCCGCGAGCAGTGGCAGGCCTACGTGGACGCCCTGCACGCCGCCGGCTGGGAGACCCACGAGGTGGACCCGGCGGAGGACCACCCGGACTCGGTGTTCATCGAGGACACCATGCTTGTCTACGGGGACCTCGCCGTGATCGCCCGTCCCGGCGCCGAGGAGCGCAGGGGCGAGACCCCGGCGGCAGAACGGGCGGTGCGCGCCCTCGGCTACCGCATTGCCCACATCGAGGCACCCGGCACCCTCGACGGCGGCGATGTCCTCAAGTGGGGCAACACCGTCTGGGTGGGACGTGGGGGCCGCACCAACGAGGAGGGCATCCGGCAACTCGCCGCCCACCTCGAGCCGCTCGGGGCCCGCGTGGTCGCCGTGCCGCTCAGCAAGGTGCTGCACCTCAAGTCCGCGGTGACGGCGCTCCCGGACGGCACGATCATCGGCTACCCGCCGATCGTGGACGATCCGGACGTCTTCCCGGACTTCCTTCCCGTTCCCGAGGAGCCCGGCTCGCACGTGGTGCTGCTCGGTGGCCAGACGGTCCTGATGGCCGCCAGTGCGCCGGAGACCGCGCGGATGTTCCGCGAGCGGGGCCTGGACGTGGTCACGGTGGACATCTCCGAGTACGAGAAGCTCGAGGGCTGCGTCACCTGCCTCTCGGTCCGCCTGCGCGGGCTGCCGGCCGGTTCCTGACCGATCCCCCCGCTCAGCCAGCGACGTCGTCGCCCGGCTCGGCGGCCGCACCCCCCGGCAGGGCTACGCCGTTGCCCGGGCCCGGGACGTCGTCGTAGAACTGGCCGTGGTACCCGAACAGCACGGGGTGTGGCAGCTCGGCCCGGGCCACCTCGGTGAAGGTGGCGGCGTCGAGCACGAGGAGGAAGGAGGTCTCGCGGGGGGCGTCCAGTACCACGGACAGCACCACGCCGTCGTCCTCGGCGGTGCGGCCCGGCCGGCCGGCGAACACGCCCTCGCCCGGGTAGCAGCCCTCCTCGGACCAGGTCGCGGCGGAGCGCACCGCGATGTCCACCTTCACGAGCTGGTCGTAGAAGCCGCGCTCACCGCTCAGCCCGACCCCGTACACGTAGCGGTGCTCGGGGGAGGTGTTCATGCGGGCGTAGTCCAGGGACGGCAGCTCGATCCCCGTGCCGCACAGCTCCTCGCCCTCGGCGTCCCGCGCCGGACCGGAAAGGGGCACGCGGTAGCGCCGCAGCGTGCCCGGCGGGATGCGGGAGTCCGGCTCCTCGAGGCGGTGGAGGTAGAACGCCTCGATCACGGCGGCGTCGTCGTAGGCCACGAGGTCCACCACCACCTCGTCCACCCCGCCGGCGGAGGTGACGTGGTCGAAGGCATTGACGTGGTGGAAGGCGAAGAACGTGGGGCCGCGGACGGTGCGGACGTGCGCGCCCGTGGCGCGGTCGAAGACGTGGAAGCGGGTGCCCCGCTCGGGCTTCCACCGGAAGTTCTCGATGTAGGGCTTGCGCCACAGCAGCAGGTCCAGCGGGTTGACCACGAGCGGGAACTCCACGAGCACCAG
>RZYE01000454.1 GCA_009930425.1 Actinomycetota bacterium
GTCGTTGGTGATGTGCCCGGCCCACACGAGGTCCCAGAGGGCGGCGGTGACGTCGGCGTCGGTGGGGCGCTCGCCGTCGGGGAGGAGGGGGGTGAGGGCATCGGAGAGGGCGCGGAAGAACCAGCCGCCGCCGCGGCCCAGGATGCCGCGGATCGCCTCGTGGAGGGCGGACGGCTCCAAGTCCCCGGGTGGGGCCAGGGTGAGGTGGGCGGAGTCGGCGAGGTGGAGGGTGATCCAGCCGTCGGTGCCGGGGATGGTGCCGGCGCCCTGCCAGACCACCTCGCCGGCGGCGGTGAGCTCGTCGAGGAGGGCGGGTTCGTAGCCGGGCACGCGGGCGGGCAGTACCAGTGACTCCAGGGCGCTCGCCGGGATGGGGGCGCCGGCGAGCTGCTCGACGGCGCGCAGGAGCCCCTCGCGGCCCCGCAGCCGCCCCCCGACCCCCTGCCACGCCGGCAGGAAGCGGGCAAAGTCCTCCCGGGCGACCGGCTCCATCTCGCTGCGCAGCGCGGCCAGCGACCGGCGGCGCAGGCGCTGGAGGACCTGGGTGTCGCACCAGTGGAGGGGGCGCGCGCCGGAAGCGGACCCAGCGGCATCCTGATCGAATGAAGGGGGGCTGCCACCAGCGACCGAGGCGCCGCCACCGTTCGCGCTGGGGGCACCGCCGTCGACGGGCGGCAGCCCCGGCGGGCGGAGTTCCCCACGGACGAGCCGGCCGGCGGCGGCGAGCCGCTCGAGCGGGGCCCGGACCACCGCGACGCCGAGGCCGAGCCACGCGGCGGCCTCCGCCGTCGTGAAGGGGCCGCGGTGCCGGGCGAACCGGGCGACGAGGTCCCCGAGCGGGTCCGGCACCGGCTCAAGGAAGGCCGGCGCGATGCCCACGGGCAGAGCCACCCCGAGCGCGTCGCGCAGGCGGGAGGCGTCCTCGACGGCGGCCCACCGCTCCTCCCCCGCAACCCGCACCGGGATCACGCGGCGCTCCGCGGCGAGGTCGGCCACCCAGTCGGCCACGGGGGCGGCTGGGGCGCTACGCACGACGAGGGCGGGGAGGCCGAGCGGGCCGAGACGTCGGATCAGGTCCGCGAGGTCCTCGGCCGTGCGGGCGCGCCGGTCCTCGGTGAGGTGCTGCAGCTCGGCCTCGGTGGTGGCCACGGCCTTCGGGTCGAGGAGGTCCGCCAGGGAGGCAGCTTCCCGGTCCCCGAGCAGTTCCGCCAGCAACTCCGGGTCGAGGGAGAGCGCAGCCGCCCGGCGCTCGGCCAGCGGGGAGTCGCCCTCGTAGAGGTACTGGGCGACGTACCCGAACAGCAGGGAGCGCGCGAACGGCGACGGCGCCGGGGTTCGCACCGAGAGCGCGGACACCTTCCGTGCCGCGATGTCCCGCATGAGGCCCACGAGGGCGGGGACGTCGAAGACGTCCTGCATCGCCTCGCGCACCGCCTCGAGCACGATCGGGAACGACGGGTACCGGCTGGCCACCTGCAGCAGTTGGGCGGAGCGCTGGCGTTGTTGCCACAGGGCCTGGCGCTGGTCGGGACGGCGGCGGGGCAGCAGGAGTGCCCGGGCGGCGCACTCGCGGAACCGGGAGGCGAACAGGGCGGAGCCGCCG
>RZYE01000086.1 GCA_009930425.1 Actinomycetota bacterium
TGCGCGATCTCGGCGTGGCTGCAGGAGATCACCGGCATCGACCGCGGCAACGGCCGTGGGAGGCGTACCGTGGCCCGGCTCCGCCGCGAGCTGATCACCGCCCCTGCCCGCCTCACCCGCCGCAGTGGGGCCATCGTGCTCCGCCTCCCGTTCGGCGATCACCTCCTGACCACCGTCCTGCCCCGCCTGCAACAACTGCCCCGCGCCGGCTGACCCCCGGGATCCGCCCACCCCCACGACACGCGGAAGGACACGGGACCGGAACCCCGCCCACCCGGCGCGACAGCCGGGCCATACTCATGCCCCGAACCCCAGAACCCCTCAAACGAGAACGACTCTCACCAATCCGGCCCCGCCACAACCCCTACTCGCGGATCCGGGTCAGAGCGACAGGCCGACGTACTTGGTCTCGAGGTACTCCTCGATGCCCTCGAATCCACCCTCGCGGCCGAGGCCGGACTCCTTCACCCCGCCGAACGGCGCTGCCGGGTTGGATATCACGCCGGAGTTCAGGCCCACCATCCCGGTGTGGAGCTGCTCGGCAACGCTGATCGCCTCGGAGATGTCCTGGCCGAACACGTACGCGATCAGCCCGAACTCGGTGGAGTTCGCGATCTCGATGGCCTGCTGCGCGGTGTCGAAGGTCATGACCGGCGCAACCGGACCGAAGATCTCCTCCCGTACCACCCGCGACGTGGGGCGCACGTCGGCGAGCACGGTGGGCCTCATGAAGAAGCCCTCGCCCTCGATGCGGGACCCGCCGGTGACCGCGGTGGCGCCGTCGTCGACCGCCTCGTCGACGAGCCCGAGGATGTCACCTACGGCCTCGGCGCTGATGATGGGACCCACCTCGGAGCCCTCCTCGAGTCCGTTGCCCACCGCCATGCCGCCGATGCGCTCCCCGAGCCGGCGGGTGAACTCCTCGGCCAGCGAGCTGTGGACGAGGAACCGGTTGGCGGCCGTGCAGGCCTCGCCGATGTTGCGCATCTTGGCAGCCACCGCGCCCTCGACGGCGCGGTCGAGGTCCGCGGACTCGAGCACGAGGAAGGGTGCGTTGCCGCCGAGTTCCATCGACGTGCGGAGCACGCGCTGGGAGGCCTGCTCGAGCAGGCGCTTGCCCACCTCGGTGGAGCCGGTGAAGGTGAGCTTGCGGAGGCGCGGGTCGGCGATGAGGGGTGCCACGGTGGACCCGGAGCGCGAGGACACGAAGCAGTTGACCACGCCCTTCGGCACGCCAACCTCGTGCAGCACCTCCATCAACAACAGGGAGGTGAGCGGAGTCGCGGACGCGGGCTTCAGCACCACGGTGCAGCCGGCGGCGAGCGCGGGCCCGATCTTGCGGGTGCCCATCGCGAGCGGGAAGTTCCAGGGGGTGATGGCGAGCGCCGGCCCCACCGGCTGCTTCATGGTGAGGATGCGGTTCCCGCCGCTGGGCGCCACACCGTAGCGCCCGTGGATGCGGACGGCCTCCTCGGAGAACCAGCGGAAGAACTCGGCCCCGTAGGTCACCTCGCCACGGGATTCGGCGAGTACCTTGCCCATCTCCATGGTCATGACGGTGGCGAACTCGTCCGCCCGCTCGATGATGCGCTCGTGGGCGGCGCGGAGCAGCTCGCCGCGGACGCGCGGGTCGGTGGCCGCCCACTCGTCCTGGGCGGCGACGGCGGCGTCGAGGGCGGACATGGCGACCTCGGGACTCGCGTCGGCCACCTGCGTGATGGGCTTGCCGGTGGCGGGGTTGATGACGTCGAGCGTGCCCTCTCCACCGGTCCACTCGCCGTTGATGTAGTGGGAGGTTGGGAGCTTCGCGATCAGTTCGAATGTGTCCAGCATGCTTCGATCATGCCCCGATCGCCGCACCTCGGCGAGCGATGGGGACTGGCGGCGCGGCGTCGCGAGCGTCACCATGGTGGACATGGACGGCGCATGGCTCTGGGTGGTGGGCGCCGTGGTGGCGCTGCTCGCCGTCGACCAGGCCGCGCTCTGGGCCGAGCGGCGCGGCTGGCTCTACTGGCGGAAGCGCAAGCCGGGATCGTCCGGCCCGAGTGGCGGGATCCTCACGGGGCTGATCGAGGTGTTCGAGCCCGGCCACCGCCACGTGGTGGACGAGCAGGAGTGGCGCAGGAACGCCATCACGCAGCGGCAGAGCGGAGACCGGCCGTTCGACGTGGACCCCGACGCCGGGACCGTCAACCTTCCGAAGGACGAGGACGCGAGCTGACCTCCTCGCTCTCGAGCTGGTCGAGCACCGCGAGCAGTTGCCGCACCGTGTCCTCGTGCAGGAGCGAGTAGCAACGGCGGGGACCATCCACCCGGGCGTGGACCAGCCCGGCACGCCGGAGCGCCGCCAGGTGCTTCGACACGGTGGGCTGGTCCAGCTCCGAGCCGGTGCAGAGGTGCCCCACGTCGCACTCGCCGGTGGACAGGGAGCGCAGGAGCGCCCGCCGCACGGGGTGGGCGAGCGCCCTGCACACCCCGGTCACGAAATCGGTCATGGCACCGACTTCAGGTACTCGAGGGCGGACAGCGCCGCGATGGTGCCGTCCGAGACCGCGGTGGTGACCTGCCGGACCCGCTTGGTGCGAACGTCGCCCGCAGCGAACACGCCCGGGACGTTGGTGCGCAGCGAGTCGTCGGTGATGACCTCCCCGCGCTCGTTCATCTCCACCTGGCCGGCCAGTGCGCCGGAGTTGGGGACGTAGCCGATGAACACGAAGCAGCCGTCGACGGGGAGCTCCTGCACCTCACCGGTGTCCTTGTCCTCGGTGCGGACCGCCCGGAGCGCGTCCTCGCCGGTGAATCCCAGCACCCGTTGGTTCATCAGGAAGCTGATCTTCGGGTTGGCGGTGGCCTCGGCCACGATGTAGGGCTCGGCCTGGAAGTGGTCGAACTCGTGGATGACCGTGATCGCGGAGGCGTACTGGCTGAGCGAGACCGCCTCCTCGAGGGCGGAGTTCCCACCCCCGACGATCGCGATGGGAAGGCCGGTGAAGAAGTCGCCGTCGCACGTGGCGCAGTAGGAGATGCCCTGTCCGATGAACTGGTCCTCGCCGTCCACGCCGAGCTTCCGGGACACGCCGCCGGTGGCCACGATGGCGGCCCTGGCGGTGTGGACCTTGCCGTTCTTCAGGGTGACCGTCTTGACCTCCCCGCCCAGGTCCACCTCGGAGATGCGGGCGAATGCCTTGATGTCGCAGCCGAAGTCGCGGGCCTGCTGTGCCATGGCCTGGGAGAGTTCCCGGCCCGAGGTGGTGGGCACGCCCGGATAGTTGGCGACGGCGTGGGTCAGGACGGTCTGACCGCCCAGTGTCCCGGTGTCCAGGATCAGGACGCGCCGCTTGGCCCGTCCCGCGTAGATCCCCGCGGTCAGGCCGGCCGGCCCACCCCCGAGGATGACGATGTCGTAGTCAGTGGTCATCGCGGCGCGGTCAGAACTTCTCGTCGAGGACCGAGGTGACCTGCTCCATCGACTGGATGCTGGACGTCGCGTGCACCACCTCGCCGTCCTTGAAGTAGACGGTGAACGGCAGTCCACGGAAGGTGGAGGTCTCCGGCAGCGTGCGGATCACGCGCGCGACGGGCTCGTCGAAGGCCATGTCCCGGAAGGCCACCTGCGGGTAGTCCTCCTGGATCGACTCCATGACGTCGTACACCGGGAGGCACATGGGCCCCATGCGTCCGCAGCAGATCATCACGTTCTCGTTGTTGGCCAGAACCTCGCGGAACTCGTCCTCCGAGGTGATGTGCTCAAGTCCGGTCTGCAGCATGGCTGCGCTCCTCTCCTGCGGTGGTCAAGCCACTCGCTCATCTCAAGATCCGTATACCGGTAACGGTATATACCACGATCAGCTTAGCCATTCCAGGTCCGGTGTCAAAGTCCCGGCACGCCGCGCCGGTCTACTCTCGAGGTGGACGAAGAGGAGCGTGGTTCAGGTGGTCGGCATTCTCAGGGCTGGGGTGCTGGCCGGCGCCCTCCTCGCGATCGGCGGCTGCGCCGGCACCGACGACGAGTCACCGGCGGGCACCGACACCGCGCCGGTCGAGAGCCCCACCCCACTGGCCTCGCCGACCCCAGGTCCCACGGCCGGCGATCGCACCGACGCCGCCACTCCCCCGTCTCCGCGGGATGCGGTGCTGGAGGTGTTCGCGAGCCCCAGCGGCGTGGTCTGCGACCTCGACGTCATGGACGAGTACGACGCGCCGCGATACGACGGCGCGCGGTGGGCGAAGTGCTGGGTACCCGACCCGCAGTACGCCGTGTGGACCTTCGACGACGAGGGTGGGCCCGTCGAGCTCACCTGCGAGGAGGACCTCGCGATGGTGTGGCCGTACAACTCCGAGCAGTGGATGGAATGCGTTCCGCACGAGTCGCGGGACGTGCCCACGCTGGCGGCCGGCAGCACCACCCGCTCCTCAGGCTTCGAGTGCACGATCGGGGACGACATCATCGAGTGCCTCACCGACGACGGCAGTGGCTTCGGCTTCCGGATCGGGAACGCGCTGTTCGAGGGCCTCGGCCAGTAGGGCGCTCGGAAGAGGGCTCGGGATCGCTCGCCCGGAACGGCGCTCAGACCTTCAGCGGGTGGCCGACGTCGTGCAGGTGGTGGACCACATCGTGGAGGAAGTACTGGGCGAGGGTGAGGACGGTGAACTCGGAGCCGTTCGACCGGTGCCCACGCCGGAGCTCCTCCCCCAGCGGCACGGCCCGCAGCCGGGCTGCGAAGGCGCCGAGGCTGGTGGCGATCCCGGGCGCGACGCGGCGCGGATCCAGGGTCGCGTAGCCGCCCTCGACGGCGGCCGCATCCTGATCCCAGTCCGCGAACGTCGGGGTGTCCTCGGCGAGCATGAGGTCGAGGCGAGTGAGGAAAACGCGCCCGACGTCGCGGACGTGCGCGGCGTACTCCGTGGGCGACCACACGCGGGGGTGCGGCCGGGCACGCAGGGCGGCGACGTCGTCGCCCTCCAGGACCTCCACCCACTGCCGGGCAGCAAGGTCCGTGAGGTCCGCGACCTGGCGGAGCGTCAGGTCCCCCACCGCCACCCCGCACTCCGGGCACCGGTGGTGCACCGTCCAGGTCCAGTCCTTGGTGTCCGGCTCGGGCAGTTCGAGGTCCGCGTGCTCCATCGGCCAATGGTGGCAGACGGCGGCGGCTCCGGGAAGATGTCGCGCTGCAGCACTTTCCCCGGGCATCCGGGTGGTACCGTCGGCAGCGACCGGCGAGCACGCGAGGAGGCGGCGAGTGGGCGATGCCGACGGACGCACCGTGGTCATGTGCGTGGACTACTCCCCCATCCGCGCCGAGATGCACGAGGTGGAGGATGTCGCGGAGTTCTTCTCCCAGCCCCGCCCTCCGTGGTCCCGCGTGCGGTGGATCCACGTGGCAGGTCTGCAGGAACCCGGTTCCGTGCAGCGGCTCGCCGAGAAGTACGAACTGCACCCCCTCACGATGGAGGACGTGCTGAGCGGGACGCAACGTCCCAAGGTGGACGCGTTCGGCGGCGGGGAGAGCGGCATGAACGCGCGCCTGTTCGTCACGACACGGGCGCTGGAGATCGATGACGGCCGCCTCCGCAGCGAGCAGATCTCCATCTTCCTCGGGCACAACACGGTGCTCTCCTTCGAGGAGGGGCCCACGAGCCAGTGGCACCAGTTCCGGCAGCGTCTCATGACGGAGGGGTCCCACCTGCGCACCGCGGACGCCAGCTACCTCGTGTACGCGATGCTGGACACGGTGGTCGACGGCGTGTTCCCCATCCTCGACCACTTCGACGGCGACCTCGAGGACCTGGAGACCACAGTCGTCGAGCACCCTGAGCCCGCGGTCCTGACCGCCATCCAGGACCTGAAGCGCCAACTCGCCCTCCTCCGGTCGAGCGTGTGGCCCATGCGGGAGGTGGTGGCGGCTCTCCGGCGCGACCCCCACGAGTGCATGAGCGAGACCACGAAGGTCTACCTGAGTGACCTCTACGACAACATCGTGCAGGTCATCGAGATCATCGAGACCTACCGGGAGCGGGCCAGCGACCTCACCGAGTCCTATCGCTCCGCCGTGTCCTTCCGCACCAACGAGGTCATGAAGGTGCTGACCGTCATCGGTACGATCTTCATCCCGCTCACGTTCTTCGCCGGGGTGTACGGGATGAACTTCCGCCACTTCCCCGAACTGGAGTTGGCATGGGCGTACCCGGCGTTCTGGGTGATCTCGCTCCTGCTGGCAGGGCTGATGGTGGTGTTCTTCCGGCGCCGCGGCTGGTTCTAGTGACGCTTTGGACTCACGCCCATGGACGTCTCACCCACGTCCACGCGGCTGGGCCGCTGGGAACGGCGATCCGAGTGGCCGATGGCGATCATCGCCCTCGTGTTCCTCCTCGCCTACGCGGCGCCCATCATCTGGTCCGCCCTGTCGCAACCGGCGGTGACGGTGAGTGAGATGGTGCCTGCGCCCCGGACCCCGAACGATCCACCAGGTGCTCCTGGGTCCCGAACTCCAACACGCTCACCCCACCACGACAGAACTCATGCACCTCGGCGACCACATCAACTGACATGACTCCATCCTCCAACCCACCACTGACAACATCCGGCCGCGAGGAGATGAGCAGGTGAAGGCGATGGATCGGCGAAGATCGTCCGCCGTCGGGACGGTGGTCAGGGCCCGGAGGACACGAGGACGGGGACCGCCGAGTTGTCCGTGGAGCCGTCGCCCAACTGGCCGTCGCCGTTGTAGCCCCAGCACCAGAGGGCGCCTTCGGTGTCCACGGCACACGTGTGGCTGCCCCCAGTGGAAACCATCGTGACAGCTCCGATTCCCTCGACAGGAGTCGGGTCAGTCGTCGTCTCGAAGGTGCCGATCCCAAGCTGGCCCTCGATGTTTCCACCCCAGCAGACGAGTTCGTCATCGGTGGTGATGGCGCAGGTGTGGTACCCGCCGCCGTCCACCGCGACGGCGTCGAGGCCGTCCACGAGCACGGGCACGGGCGACCAGACACTCCCGTCCTGCAGCACCGCATCCTCCTGCCAGAAGCCGCCCCAGCAGGACGTGCCGTCGCCGTTGGTCGCGCAGCCGTGGTAGTCGCCCGCCGTGAAGGCGGACACGTCCTCGAGATCGACCTGCATGGGGTAAGGGTTCTCCAGCGTCAGTGGTTCACCAGTTCCCAGCTGGCCGTACTTGTTGCTGCCCCAGCACCAGAATGCACCGTTGCTGGTCAGGGCGCAGGTGTACGAGCCGCCCGCCGAGATCGCGACCACTGGCATCTCGAGGACCACGTGCAGCGCGTCGGAGCTGTACTCCCCAACCCAGTCCCCGCCGCCGAGCTGGCCGTAGACGTTGTACCCCCAGCAGTACGCGGCTGTGTCTCCGTAGCCCCCTGCATCGGCGGAGATCGCACACGTGTGGTTGCCGCCGGCATCGAGGTTCGTGAACGTGAGGCCGTCGGGGAACACCAAGGGCGTCGGCGTGAGGTTCGGTTCGCTCGGGTCATCCCCGGTCTGCCCGTAGTCGTTCCGGCCCCAGCAGTACGCGACGCCACCCTCCGAGAGCGCGCAGGTGTGGTTGTAGCCGGTGGTCACGGACTGCATGGGCGGCAGCGGCACGGTCGAGTCTTCCACATTGGCGTTCGCCACGAGGGTAGGCACGAGCCGGTCCTCCAGGTCGCCGAGACCGAGTTGGCCCTCACTGTTGCGGCCCCAGCAGAAGAGCGCGCCGCCCTCGAGGATCGCGCACGTCTGGCCGCCCCCAGCCGAGACGGCAATGACCTCGGCGTCGGGGAACACCGCCGGCCATGCCGTCAGCGCCACATCGGCGGAGACGGTCCG
>RZYE01000455.1 GCA_009930425.1 Actinomycetota bacterium
TGACCGGAACGGCGCCGCACACCTATACGGTGGAAGGTGCGTTCCGGGCGACCCGGAGCGACCACGTCGGTGCTGAAAGGGCAATGAAACAGTGAGCCAACTCGGAAGTTTCGTCTGGTCGATCGCCGACCAACTCCGCGGCGTCTACAAGCCCGCACAGTACGGCACCGTCACGCTACCGTTCGTCATCCTGCGCCGCATGGAATCCGTCCTCGAAGCGCACCGCGACCAAGTCAACACCCTCGTCGCCACCACCCCGAACGAGCAAGCACTGGCGGCGAAACTGCGCCGCGACCTCGGACTCCACTTCTGGAACAACACCACGTACACGCTCAAAACCCTCCTCGGCGACCCCGAAAACCTCGCAGAGAACCTCATCGCCTATGCGGCCGGGTTCTCCTCCAACGTGTCCGACATCTTCGAACAGTTCGGGTTCGACAAGACCGTCCACAAACTCGACCAGCACGGGCGCCTGTTCCTCATCACGTCCGCGTTCGCAGACAAGGTCAACCTCAGCCCCGACGTCGTCTCCAACGCCGACATGGGCGACCTGTTCGAACACCTCATCTACCGGTTCAACACCGCCTCCAACGAATCCCCCGGTGAACACTTCACCCCACGGGACGCAATCCGCCTCATGGTCGACCTCCTCCTCCACCCCGACTCCGACCTCCTCACCACGGCCGGTGCGGTCCGCACCGTGTACGACCCGACCGCAGGGACCGGCGGCATGCTGTCCGTCACCGAGGAACGCATCCTCGCCATGAACCCGAAAGCGAAAGTCATCCTCGCCGGGCAAGAGTTGAACCCGGAGTCGTACGCCGTCTGCAAGTCCGACATGATCGGGAAAGGGCAAGCCGTCAACGCCATCCGGCAAGGTGACACCCTCGCGGACGACCTCCACGCCGGCGACACGTTCGACTACTGCCTGTCCAACCCGCCGTATGGGGGCGACTGGAAAGCCTCCGAAGCAAAGGTCCGCGCCGAACACGCACGGAAGAACGGCCGTTTCGACGCCGGCCTGCCCCGCATCAGCGACGGCCAAACCCTCTTCCTGCAACACCTCGTCTCCAAGATGCGGCCTGCAACCGCCGGGCAGGACAACTCCGGCGGCAGGGCAGCCATCGTCCTCAACGGCAGCCCCCTGTTCACCGGGGGTGCGATCGACGAGACAAAACCGGCAGAGGCGGCCATCCGCCGGTGGCTCATCACATCCGACCTCGTCGACTGCATCGTCGCCCTCCCGACCAACATGTTCTACAACACGGGCATCGCCACGTACGTGTGGATCCTCGACAACAACAAACCCGCCGAACGGCGCGGCAAAATCCAGTTGATCGACGCGTCCGGGTTCGGCACGAAGATGCGGAAGAACCTCGGCTCGAAGAACAAGGAAATCAGCGACACAGACCGGGCAAAGATCGCCCGCATCTACGCCGACTTCACCGAAGGGGACCACTCCCGCATCCTCGAACCGGACGACTTCGGCTACTGGGAAATCACCGTCGAACAACCCCTCCAACTCCGGTTCGACGTCGACGACGACAACCTCACCACCGTCATGGACACCAAACCAGTCCAAAGGATGACCGAACACGACC
>RZYE01000456.1 GCA_009930425.1 Actinomycetota bacterium
GGGCGACGCCGTCGGGCGGGCGACGCCGCGAAGGGGCGGCGTCGTTGGGGTGCGCGGCGCCGTCGTTGGGGTGCACGGCGGATTCGCCTCCTCGCTGTGCCCCAAGAGCGCCCGCAATCTTGACACTCCTCCCCAATTGCGTACGCAGAACGTTCTGGCGGGTGGTCTACCACCCGCAGGAACGTCCCAGACCCGCGGGATCGTTCTGCGTACGCTGTTGGGGGCGGAGTTGAGCCGCACGCGACCCGCAGGATCGTTCTGCGTACGCTCTTGGTGCGCGGGGCTCCGGCGCCAATCCCAATTGCGTACGCGAGATCGTCCTGCGCGCGCTATTGGGACCGGGGTGAACAACACAGGCCCCGCTGGATCGTTCTGCGTACGCAATTGGGGGAAGGGCTGCCGCCCGGACCCACAGGAACCTCTCCCCCGGCGGGAGTGACGACCGATGGTTGCCCCGCAACACCGTCAGGTGCGCGCACGCGTGGCCGAGCGAGGTCCGGCGACACCCCAGAGCGAACCCAGCGGCACCCGGTGGCGACGATCGGCGCGAATGGGGGACGGTCATCGCAGTCCCGCGGGGACGAACATCGCGATCCGAGGTGTGGTCCGAGGCTCGCCGGGCCCATCTCCACGAAACCCGACATCGCAACACCACCCACCGTGACCGCGCTCACGCAATGATGGACTCCAACCGGGAGGACGACTGAGCCGTCCGGACCATCCGACGAGGAGGAAATTCGTGGCATACGACGTGACCGGTGGATTGACCGGCTGGGACCTCGAGGGCTTCCACGGGGGCGGTGACACGGAGTGCTGGAAACGGCTGGGCGCGCACGTGGTCACCATCCAGGACGACGAACGCGGCGAGATCACCGGAACCCGCTTCGCGGTCTGGGCCCCGAACGCACATGCGGTGCGGATCAACGCTGACTTCAACTGGTGGACCGGGGATGACATGCACCTGGTCCCCGGTTCGGGCGTGTGGGCGCTGTTCGTGGAGGGCGTCGGCGAAGGCGCCATGTACAAGTACAACATCCTCGGTGCGGACGGGATCTGGCACGAGAAGGTGGACCCGATGGCGCGGTTCGCCGAGCGGGCGCCGTCGAACGCCTCGATCGTCTACGAGAGCAAGTACGTCTGGTCCGACGACGAGTGGATGGCCAAGCGGGCCGCCCACGTCCCGCACGAGTCTCCGATGTCGATCTACGAGGTGCACCTCGGCTCGTGGCGCCGCGGCAAGACCTACCTCGAACTGGCGGACGAGCTGGTCGAGTACGTCAAGTGGCAGGGCTTCACACACGTGGAACTGATGCCCGTCACCGAGCACCCGCTCGAGGCGTCGTGGGGCTACCAGGTCACCAACTACTTCGCCCCAATGTCCCGCCTCGGCAGGCCCGATGAGTTCCGCTACCTGGTGGACCGCCTCCACCAGGCGGACATCGGCGTGATCCTCGACTGGGTCCCCGGCCACTTCCCCAAGGACGAGTGGGCGCTGGGCCGCTTCGACGGCACCGCCCTCTACGAGCACGCGGACCCCCGCCAGGGCGAGCACAAGGAGTGGGGCACCTACATCTTCAACTACGCCCGCAACGAG
>RZYE01000457.1 GCA_009930425.1 Actinomycetota bacterium
CGCGAGGACCACTGGAAGAACGCGTGCCATGCGCACAAGGTTACGTGGCGGTCACCAGCAGTGCCATGTTCGTCCACCCTCGGCGGAAACCGCATCCAACCGCACTCCTCCCGCCGAAGCACATGCTGGTGGTCGACAGACCGGTGCTGCCGGTGATCCTCTCCCCGGCCCCAAGAGCGTACGCAGGACGATCCTGCGGGTCCGGGACGTTCCTGCGGGTCCTGTGTGGCTCGCCCCTTCTCCCAATTGCGTACGCAGAACGATCGGGCGCCCGCTGTTGGGGTCGGCGGTGGTGTCCCGCGCCCCAAGAGCGTACGCAGGACGTTCCTGCGGGTCTTGTGCGGCTCGACTCGTTCCCCAACAGCGTACGCAGGACGATCCTGCGGGTCCGGGGCGTTCCTGCGGGTGGTAGACCACCCGCTGGAACGTTCTGCGTACGCAGTTGGGGTGGCTGGTCAAGACTGCGTACGCAGTTGGGGCGGCGGGCCAAGACTGCGGGCGCAGTTGGGGAGGCCACCCCGCACGCTCGGTAGCCAGCAGATCGGTGGACGGACGAACTACCCTTGAGCCGTGGCCCTGATTCGTTACTCCCTCATCCGGCTCGTCCTGCTGCTCGCTGCTGCCGCCGTCCTCTACCTGGTGGGCCTGCGCGGCGCGCTGCTGTGGATCGTGGCCGTGGTGGTGGCGGGACTGGTCGCCTTCATCGTGCTGCCCCGCTTCCACGACAAGGCCGCCGTGGACCTCGCGCACCTGTTGCACCGCCCGGCGCCGCCGCTGCCGGGTGAGGACGAGGCACACGAGGACGAGGCGCACGAGGACGAGGCGCACGAGGACAGTAGCAACGCGCACGAGACGCACGATGGCGCCGCCGACGGCAAGCGACAGCCTCACGCCTCCTGAGGCCTACAGGACGAGCCCGATCCCCAGCACCACCGCGCACGCGAGCTCGTAGAGGCCGGTGTTGCGCAGCACCGGGATGAGCGACAGCCCGTGCTCCCCGCGCAGGACCGGCCGAGCCAGCACCACTGCGACCGGCGCCAGCACCAGCACCAGCGGAGCCCAGGGATGCCACCACCAGGCGGCCGCCCCGAGCAGGAGCGGCACCAGCACCATCGCCGCGAACACGCGGCGCGCCCGCGACTCCCCGAGGCGCACGGCCAAGGTGTGCTTGCCCACCACGGAGTCGGTGGGGATGTCGCGGATGTTGTTGACCATCAGGAGCGCGCACGCGATGAGCCCGATCCCGCTCGCCCCGAGCCAGGTGGCCCCGTCCACGGCGAGCGCCTGGGTGTACGTGGTGCCCGCCGTCGCCAAGAGGCCGAAGAACACGAACACGAACACCTCGCCGAGCCCCATGTAGCCGTACGGGCGCTTCCCGCCGGTGTAGAACCAG
Source organism: Actinomycetota bacterium (assembly GCA_009930425.1). Classification (GTDB taxonomy): domain Bacteria; phylum Actinomycetota; class Actinomycetes; order Actinomycetales; family Actinomycetaceae; genus UBA1383. The sequence goes on from RZYE01000457.1 coordinate 1,394, forward strand.
GCCGCCACCACGGCGGCGGCGCCGGCGAGCAACAGCCACCACGTCCCGCTCACGGCCACGAGCACGAGCCCGAGCACGGCCGCGACCCCGAAGGACGCGAAGGCCGCCAGCTTCACCACCCGCGGGGCCACGAGCCCGCCCCCGGTGAGTCGCGGGGGGCCGGTGCGGACCTCGTCGGTGCCGCGCACGCCGTCG
>RZYE01000458.1 GCA_009930425.1 Actinomycetota bacterium
CCACGGCGGCACCTCGGAGAAGGTCCAGGACCTCATCAACCGGCTCCAGGCGGCCTCGAAGATCCCGCTGCTGGTGGCGGCAAACTGCGACTCGGGTGGGAACGGCGCGATGAGCGACGGCACCTACGTGGCCTCTGGGGCCCAGACCGAGGCGTCCCGGTCCACCGAGGTGGCGCGCAACGCCGGCTACGTCTCCGGGCGGGAGATGGACGCCATCGGAGCGAACCTCAACTTCGACCCCTGCGTGGACATCCTCTTCAACTGGCGCAACACGATCGTCAACACCCGCGCCTATGGCGACACCGCCGAGAAGGTCATCGAGTACACGATCCCGTTCGTCGAGGGGCAGCGCGAGTCCGGGGTCCTCACCTGCGTGAAGCACTGGCCGGGCGACGGCACCGAGGAGCGCGACCAGCACCTCGTGCTCGGCGTCAACGAGCTCCAGCCCGATGAGTGGGAGGCCAGCTTCGGCGAGGTCTACCGTGCGCACATCGCGAACGGCGTCGAGATGATCATGGCCGGGCACATCGCCCTGCCGTACTACCAGCAGAAGCTCGACCCGTCCCTGGAGGACAAGGACATCCTGCCGGCCACGCTCGCGCCCGAGCTGATCGACGGCCTGCTGAAGACCGAGCTCGGCTTCAACGGAGCGGTGATCACCGACGCCTCCCACATGCTCGGGATGACCTCGGCAATGCGCCGCGAGGACTACGTCCCCGCCGCCATCGCCGCGGGCTGCGACTGCTTCCTCTTCTTCAACAACCTGGAGGAGGACTTCGGTTTCATGAAGGCCGGGGTGGAGAAGGGGATCATCACCCAGGAGCGGCTCGACGACGCCAACCGGCGCATCCTCGGGCTGAAGGCCAAGCTGCGGCTCCATGAGAAGCGGGAGGCGGGCACGCTGCTGCGCACGCCCGAGGACCTCGCCGTCGTCGGGTGCGACGAGCACCTCGCGATGCGGAAGGACGCGGCCGACAAGGGCATCACCCTGGTGAAGAACACCCTCGACCAACTCCCGCTGAACCCAGGGGACCACCGCCGCATCCGCCTCTATCACCTCACCGGCGAGAGCGGGATGTTCGGCGCCGTCTCCGACAGGCTCGCGCAGCTGTACGTCACGGAACTCGGCAAGCGGGGCTACGAGGTGACCATCAACGACGGCACCACCCGGGTGAAGGGACCGACCCTGAAGTACCGCGACGAGGTGGACGCCGCCCTCATCATCGCGGAGGTGGTCGGCTACGGCGCCCAGAACAACTACCGGATCGTGTGGAAGACCGCGATGAGCAACGAGTGCCCCTGGTACGTCTGGGAGGTGCCGACCTTCATGGTCAGCCACAACTACACCACCCACCTGCACGACGCCACGATGGTCAAGTGCTACATCAACGCCTACCACCCCAACGAGGACAACGTCCTCGCCACCATCGACAAGATGGAGGGAAGGAGCGAGTTCACGGGTCAGCCCAATGACCTGGTCTGGACCAAGAAGTGGCAGGCCCGCCTCTAGTCCCTCACCCCACGGCCGCCGGTCCCCCACCGGCTCAGCAAGGAAGCGAAAGGAAAACCCTCATGTCAGAGGCCAC
>RZYE01000459.1 GCA_009930425.1 Actinomycetota bacterium
GCTGGGCGACTCCGCCACCATGATCTGGATGATCGTGGCGATGAACGTGGCCTCGCTCGCCACGATGCCCGTCATCCCGCGCCTCGTGGCACGGATCGGCAAGAAGGGCACCTACTACGTGGGGGCCGTGGGGATCGTGGTCTCCGGTGTGCTGGTGTTCCTCGCGCCGGGCTCTCTGTCCGTCGCGATTCCCGTTCTCTTCCTGTTCTTCGTGTTCCAGAGCCTCGCCATGTCACTGGCGTTCGCCTTCCAGGCGGACACCGTGGAGTACGGCGAGTGGCGCACGGGGCAGCGTACCGAGGGTGCCACCTACGCGGTCTACTCGTTCTTCCGGAAGATCTCGCAGGCCCTCGCCGGCTCCGTGGTGGGGTACGCCCTGGCCCTCGGTGGGTTCTCGGCCGCCCTGACCGCCCAGCCGGACTCGGCGATCGTGGCGATCCGGGCCGTCATGGGGCTGGGCCCGGCGGCGTTCGCTCTGCTCGGGGCATTGATCTTCCTCGCCTACCCCCTCACCGATGTGCGCTACCGCCGGATGGTGGAGGAGGTGCGGGAGCGCAACCTTCTGCAGGATCGCGAGTCAACTCTCGAGGCGCCGCCCGGCTGAGACCGCCGGTGCGTACTGTCGGTCAGCTCGGGCTGTCGGTCAGCTCGGGCTGCCGGTCAGCTCGGGCTGTCGGTCACTTTGGGCTGCCGGTCAACGCGGGCTGCCGGTCAACGCGGGCTGCCGGTCAACGCGGGCTGTCCGCCAATCGGTCGGTCGCCCGGATCAGGGCGTCGAGGATGCCCGGCTCGCTGAAGGCGTGGCCCGCGTCGGGCACCACGGCGAACTCGGCGTCGGGGAGGCGCGCCGCCAGGTCGAACGCCGTGCGGGCAGGGGTGCACATGTCCAGCCGGCCCTGGACGATCACGGTCGGGAGGTGGGCGAGGGACGGGGCCTCCGCGAGCAGTTGCCCCTCGCGGATGAACCCTCCGTTCACGAAGTAGTGGTTCTCGATGCGCGCGAAGGCGACGGCGTGGCGGGGTTCGACAGTTCTCGCGATCTCGTCCTCATCCGGGAGTACCGCGATGATCCTGGACTCCCACTCGCTCCACGCCTGCGCCGCCGGTACGTGCACCGCCGGGTCGGGGTCGAAGAGGAGGTCATGGTAGGCGGCCTGCATCTCGTGGCGGCGTGCCGGGTCGACGGGTGCGACGAACGCAGCCCAGTGGTCCGGGTAGACGTGTTCCAGGTGGCCACGCTCGTACATCCACGCCAGCTCGGAGGTGCGGAGGGTGAAGATGCCCCGCAGGACGAGGGCGGTGACCCGGTCGGGATGCGCTTCGGCGTACGCGAGCGCGAGGGTGGACCCCCACGAGCCGCCGAACACCTGCCACCGCTCGATGCCGAGGTGCTGGCGGATCAACTCCATGTCCGCGACCAGGTGCCACGTGGTGTTGGTAGCCCACACGCGCGCGTCGACCGTGGTGGAGGCGTGGGGGCGCGATCTCCCGGCCATCCGCTGGTCGAACAGGACGATCCGATAGCGCTCGGGGTCGAAGAGGCGCCGATGCTTCGCGCTGGTGCCCGCCCCCGGTCCGCCGTGC
>RZYE01000460.1 GCA_009930425.1 Actinomycetota bacterium
TCAGTTGTTGAAGGCATGCAGCAGTGGTTGGCTGGTGCCCCAAGAAGCTGTACTCGAGGGGGAGTGACGATATTGCGGCACCGAGTTCGGTCAAGGACGTGGGCCTTGGCAGCCATGCTGGGCCTCTTGGCACCACTGATGGCTGGACCCGCAGCAGACGCGTACCCCACCTGCGCAACCCGTTCTGCCAAGACGACTGGTGCTGATAGTGCCTGGATAATGGCGATCTCCGGGGGATGCTCGTTCGTTGGCGTCCGCCATCGGTATGACCCGCCGTGGAGCATGAACAACTACTACACGGCGTGGGTCGGCGGCACCGGTTGGTACGTCCAGTACTACTCTCCCAACGCCGCCACGTTTCTCTACTACGAGACGATGTATTCGTGAGGGCGTCGTGGTGCGCAGTCGTTCGTGCAGCTCTCGCCGTGGCCGTGCTCGGTGGCTGCGCTGGACAATCCCCGGCAGATTCTCCTGGTTCGATGTCTTGGGAGGACCAGGTCATGGAGATGGCGTCGGTCGCCGAGGAGCGTGGTGCGAGCCCTGAGCAACTCGCCATCATTGAGGACGGCGAGATCTCCTTCGATGAGTATCAGGTGGCGGTGACCCGCACCGTGGACTGCCTCCGCAGTGCAGATATTGATGTCATCGGCACCGGGGTCTCCTCCCCGAGGGGTTTCCCCGAGATCAGATACTCCTATTCGACAAGTTCTCCCGGTCGGACAGAAGCGGAGACGGACGCGATCGCGCAGGAGTGCATCATGAGCAATTCGCTCTTCGTGGAGTCCCTCTACCAGGAATCCCCGGTGGCTCAAGAAGCTCGTGATTTGTACTTCGAACCGTATCGCGATTCGGTGGTCGCTTGTCTGAGGGACAACGGTGTCGAGGTTGATGATGACGTCGCCCGCGTGGTTGCTGAGCGGCTGATCGGTGAGCTGATGATGGAAACTGGTGTGAGCTGTCTGTCCGGTTATTCCCCGGGAGGATGAGCAAATTGACGGGTGTATTGGAAAGGAAGCCTTGCTGATGGTTGGTCGGATTTCGTCGATTCGTGTCAAGCAGTTGCCGATATGGCTCGCGCTCACATTCTTTCTCAGCGTCTTCGCTGGATGGGCTTCGTACCCGACTGGAGCCCAGGCTGACACCTGTCACACGTCGAGCTATTCGGTTGGTGACCAAGCAACGATCATGGATCTGAACGGTGGGTGCAGCTACATCGGGGTGCGCCACAAGTACGACCCGGTGTGGAGTATGAACACCTACTGGACGGCGTGGCACGGTGGATCCGCGGACCAGTACTGGACACCACGGATGCCCGTACTATTCCTTGTTGACACGAATGCGTGGTGAGTCGCGATACGGTTTGTGACGACGGCAACGGGAGTGGTGGCGGTGCGTGTGCAACTGTTGGGCTTTGGCGCTGCTCTCCTGGTCGCGTGTGGGGCTGGTTTCGCCGCCGGTGCCGTTGTCATCGCCGATCAGGTCACGCCGTCACCACTGTCTGGTGATGTCGAGGTAGCTCCGCTGGTCGTCCAGGTTGGGGTGCAGGAGCGCACTGACGCGGTCGTGGTGGGCGTGAGCGAAGT
>RZYE01000087.1 GCA_009930425.1 Actinomycetota bacterium
CGCACCCTCACGATCCGGGTCCCGGAGGACCTCCTCCCGGGCCTCGAGCTCGACTCGGGCGCCGGGCGCGTGACCGTCGACGGCGAGTTCGGGCCCACCAAGGTCCGGTCCGGCGTCGGCGACACGAACCTCACGGGCACGGTCGCCTCGCTGCGCGTGGAGGCGGGAGTGGGCCGGGTGGAGGCCGACGTGGCCACCGAGGGCCCCGTGGTGATCGAGGGCGGCGTCGGCACCGTCCGGGTGGACCTCGGGACCACCACCGCCCCGGAGTCCGTCTCCATCGATGCGGGCGTGGGAACCGTGACGGTCCTCCTGCCCGTGCTGCGTGAGGGCTACTCCTTCTCCAGCGGCGCACAGGACGGGATCGGCACCGTGACGATGGACGCGCCGCCCGCCGAGCCCACCGGGCTCCGCACCGACGGACAGGTGCCCGTCTCGATCTCCGCGGGCGTGGGAACGGTCAACGTGATGGAGTCCACCTCCGCGCACTGATTCCTCCGGACGCCGAATGGTCCGGCGGGTGAATCCACCCGCCGGACCATTCGGCGTCCGCGTTGTTCGCTCCGGGCCTCAGCCCAGGGCGGAACCCCGCTGCTCATCGTGGCCGCTGCCCTCGCTCACCGGCTCGGGCTCGCCCCCACCGAACATCGCGTGGATGTCGGCGTCGGGGTCGGCGCTCTCGGAGGAGTCGTGGTGCCCCTCGTCAGCCGGGGTGGACACGTGATCCTTCGGGACGCCGCGGAAGGTGAACTCACCGAGCAGGCCCTCGCCCTCGGCGTCCACGATCACCTTCTGGCCGGACTTGATCTCGCCGAACAGGATCCGCTCGGACAGCGTGTCCTCGATGCTCCGCTGGATCGCGCGGCGCAGCGGCCGGGCGCCCAGCACCGGGTCGTAGCCGCGGTCCGCGAGCAACGCCTTGGCGGCCGGCGTGAGTTCGATGGTCATGTCCCGGTCCTTCAGGCGCACGTCCAGCTTGGCGATCATGAGGTCCACGATCTGGAGGATCTCCTCGCGCGAGAGCTGCGGGAAGACCACCACCTCGTCCACGCGGTTGAGGAACTCCGGCCGGAACTGCTGCTTGAGCTCCTCGTTGACCTTGGCCTTCATGCGCTGGTAGTCCGAGGCCAGCTCCCCACCGGCCTGGAAGCCCGTGAGCAGGCCCTTCGCGATGTCCTTGGTGCCGAGGTTGGTGGTCATGATGATGATCGTGTTCTTGAAGTCCACCACGCGACCCTGGGAGTCGGTCAGGCGGCCGTCCTCGAGGATCTGGAGGAGCGAGTTGAACACGTCCGGGTGGGCCTTCTCCACCTCGTCGAAGAGCACCACGGAGAACGGCCGGCGGCGGACCTTCTCGGTGAGCTGGCCACCCTCGTCGTAGCCGACGTAGCCAGGGGGCGAGCCGAACAGCCGCGAGACCGTGTGCTTCTCACCGAACTCGGACATGTCGAGCTGGATGAGCGCGTCCTCGTCCCCGAAGAGGAACTCGGCGAGCGCCCTGGCGAGCTCGGTCTTCCCGACTCCGGTCGGGCCCGCGAAGATGAACGAGCCACCGGGCCGCTTCGGGTCCTTCAGGCCGGCGCGGGTGCGGCGGATGGCCTGCGAGAGGGCCTTGATGGCCTCGTCCTGCCCCACCACGCGCTTGTGGAGGCCGTCCTCCATCTTGAGCAGCTTGGTGGACTCCTCCTCGGTCAGCTTGATGACCGGGATGCCCGTGGACATGGCGAGCACCTCGGCGATGAGCTCCTCGTTCACCTCGGAGATCGTGTCGAGGTCGCCGGACTTCCAGGCGCGCTCCTTCTCGGTGCGCTCGTGCGCGAGCCGGGCCTCCTCGTCGCGGAGCCGTGCGGCGCGCTCGAAGTCCTGGTCGTCGATCGCGGACTCCTTCTCGCGCTTCACCTCGGCGATCCGCTCGTCGATCTCCCTCAGGTCCGGCGGGGCGGTCATGCGGCGGATGCGCAGCCGCGCCCCGGCCTCGTCGATCAGGTCGATCGCCTTGTCCGGCAGGTGACGGTCGGAGACGTACCGGTCCGCGAGGGTCGCGGCGGCCACGAGGGCGTCGTCGGTGATCGAGACGCGGTGGTGCGCCTCGTAGCGGTCGCGCAGGCCCTTGAGGATCTCGATCGTGTGGGCGAGCGTGGGCTCGGCCACCTGGATGGGCTGGAAGCGGCGCTCCAGCGCGGCGTCCTTCTCGATGTGCTTGCGGTACTCGTCCAGCGTGGTGGCCCCGATGGTCTGCAGCTCGCCGCGCGCCAGCATGGGCTTGAGGATGGAGGCCGCGTCGATCGCGCCCTCGGCGGCCCCGGCACCCACGAGGGTGTGGATCTCGTCGATGAACAGCACGATGTCCCCGCGGGTGCGGATCTCCTTCAGTACCTTCTTGAGGCGCTCCTCGAAGTCGCCGCGGTACCGGGACCCTGCCACCAGGGAGCCGAGGTCCAGGGTGTAGAGCTGCTTGTCGGTCAGCGTCTGCGGCACGTCACCGCGGACGATGTCCTGCGCGAGGCCCTCCACCACGGCGGTCTTCCCGACCCCCGGCTCGCCGATCAGCACGGGGTTGTTCTTGGTGCGGCGGGACAGCACCTGCATGACCCGCTCGATCTCCTTCTCGCGCCCGATCACCGGGTCGAGCTTGCCCTCGCGGGCGGCCTGCGTGAGGTTGCGGCCGAACTGGTCGAGGATCGCCGAGCCGGCGGGCGTGCCCTCCGCGGGCCCGCCGGCCGAGACCGGCTCCTTGCCCTGGTACCCCGAGACGAGCTGGATCACCTGCTGGCGCACCCGGTTCAGGTCCGCGCCGAGCTTGGTCAGCACCTGCGCGGCCACGCCCTCCCCCTCGCGGATGAGGCCGAGGAGGATGTGCTCCGTGCCGATGTAGTTGTGGCCGAGCTGGAGCGCCTCGCGCAGGGACAGCTCGAGGACCTTTTTGGCGCGCGGGGTGAACGGGATGTGGCCGGTGGTGGCCTGCTGGCCCTCGCCGATGATCTCGATGACCTGGGCGCGCACGCCGTCCTGGGAGATCCCCATGGACTCGAGCGCCTTGGCCGCGACACCCTCGCCCTCGTGGATGAGGCCGAGGAGGATGTGCTCCGTGCCGATGTAGTTGTGGTTGAGCATGCGCGCCTCCTCCTGGGCGAGCACGACAACGCGCCGGGCGCGGTCTGTGAACCGTTCGAACATGAACCCTCTCCTATGGCAGCCGGGTGTCCTGCCCTCGATGCTAACGGCGGGGGCGGGCAGGACCCTCCCGTGTTCGCCACAGGCGTGAGGCGTCAGAGCTCGAGCAGGATGGTGACCGGACCGTCGGCGTGGATGTCGATGTCCATCATGGCGCCGAAGCGCCCGGTCGCCACCTCCAGGCCACGCGCGCGCAGGCCCTCGGCGACGGCGTCGACCAGCGGCTCGGCCACCGGCCCCGGCGCTGCCTGCGTCCAGCCCGGCCGCCGTCCCTTGCGGGTGTCCCCGTAGAGGGTGAACTGCGAGATGACCATGACGGGAGCGCCGGCGTCCACGCAGGACAGCTCGTCCCGCAGGATGCGGAGGTCCGCGATCTTGCGCGCCATGGCCGCGGCCCGCCCCTCGTCGTCGGAGTGCGTGACGCCCACCAGCGCCACGAGGCCGGGGCGGGTGATCTCACCCACCACCTCGCCGGCCACGCTCACCCGCGCGCGGTGCACGCGCTGCACGACGGCGCGCATCACTGCCTCCCCGAGGTGCGGCGGGGCAGGTTGGGCCGGACGTCTGTGAGGTAGATCCCGGCAGGGACCACCGCCAGCATCATGCCGAAGGTCCCCAGCCCGAGGCCGGAGATCGGCAGGGAGAGGAAGCCGAGGACCGCCATCACGGCCAACAGGGCCACCCAGAAGGTCTTGGTCCGCTTGAAGGCCGCGAGGAAGGCGCCCGCCGGCCGCCCGGCTGCGTCCAGCAGCGCCCAGGCCTCCACCGCGAACAGGGAGAGGGCGAGCACCCAGTAGAGCAGGAACTGCAGGTTCGCGAGCCAGGCCATGGAAAAGAGCCTAACCCGGGTGCATGATGGGCTCCATGGCCGACCACATCCTGCCCACGCGCCGTCATGTCCTCGCCGCCGGCGCTCTCGGTGCCATCGGCGTACCCCTCCTCGCGGGCTGTGGGGACGGGACGAATCCGGCTCCGACCACGGGCGACGCCATCGCCCGGATCGAGGACCTGCCCGACGGCGGCATCAAGGTGGTGATGACCAACGCCGGCTCCCCCGTGGTCCTCCGCCGCGACGGCGAGACGGTCACCGCCCTGTCCGGCGTCTGCACCCACCAGGGCTGCTCGGTGCGCAACGAGGGCAAGCACCTCCTGTGCCCGTGCCACAACTCCAAGTTCGACTTCGAGGGCGTCCCCTTCGAGGGACCCGCCCAGGACCCGCTGCCCCCGATCGAGGTCACGGTCGAGGACGGCGACATCGTGGTCGCCTGACCTCAGGTGCGCGAACCCCGCCGCAGGTCCGCGCCGGGGCGTGAGGCCGGGGTGGCGTCCGCCGTCCCGTCCGGGCGCACGATGGCCTCCTGCGCCGCCGCCACCTCGCCGTCGACGAGGAGCGTGGCGGCCGGGTCGGCCGACCTCTTCAGCACCGCCAGTGCGATCGGGCCGAGCTCGTGGTGCCGTGCCGACGACGTCACGCGTCCCACCACCCGGCCGTCCAGCGTGACGGGCGCGCCGGGTTCCGGAAGGTGGTCGACGGAACCGTCGAGGTGGAGGAACGCCAGCCTCCGCGGCGGCCGCCCGAGGTTCAGCACGCGGGCCACGGTCTCCTGCCCGCGGTAGCAGCCCTTCTCCAGGTGCACGGCCGTGCGGAGCCAGTCCAGCTCGTGCGGGATCGTCCGCTCGTCCAGCTCCCGCGCCGGCCGTGGCCGCCAGGCCGCGATGCGCGCCGCCTCCAGCGCCCACATGCCGGCGAGCGCGCCGCCCGCCGCCACCCACCGTGCGCTGATCCCGTCCACCTCGCGGCGCTCCACCACGGAGAGCCGCAGCAGCCACCCCGCACCGGGGTGCGCGTCGTCGGCGACGGAGTAGCTCGTCCCCGTGGTCCGTGGCCACGGGTCCTGCCAGCCGGCGAGCTCCCAGTCCTCACCCCCGGCCGCCACGAAGCGGCCGACGACGGCGAGGTCGCCTCGGGCGGCCACCTCCACCCGGGAGGCGAACCGCATGGAGTCGAGGAACGTCACGAGGGGCGCGGACCCACCCACGTCGGTGACCAGCCACATCCGCTCCCCGTCGTCGACCACCGCGACGGCGTGCTCCACGTGTCCGTGGGGCGAGAGGATGAACGCCTCGGTGGAGTGGCCGGGGGCCAGGGCGGCGAGGTGCTGCGAGGTGATGGCGTGCAGCCACCGCAGGCGGTCCGGGCCGGAGACCGTGACCACCTCGAGCTGGGAGAGGTCCACGAGGGCCCGCCCGGACTCCAGTGCCCGCGCCTCGGCCACGGGATTGCCGTGGTGCCAGGCGACGGAGGCGTCGGGCGCGGGCGCGGGGACGGCGGTCACTGCTCCACCCGGGAGAGCCTGCCGGAGGAGTACGGTCCGAGCTCCTGGCCGAACGCGGCCAGGTCCTGCACCCAGAGCAGGTCCGAGGCCACCAGGCCGTACATCCGTCCCGCCGCGGAGACCCGGGCGGCGCTCGGCGAGGTGACGACGGCGTCGGTCGCCAGGGTGATACGGGGCCCCTCGGCGGTGCCGAGGTAGAGGCTGAGGGACCCGGCGGGGTCGGAGCAGACCACCTCGAGGTCCACCGCGGTTCCCGAGCCGGCCTGCCGGGAGCCCACGGGACGCCAGTACGCCGTCTCGGTCGCCCACTGCACGTCCTTGACGAGCGACCGGTGCCCCTCGGCACCGGGCATCTCGGGGTCGACGGGACCCGAGAGCGCAGCGTCGGCGAGCCAGAGCGTGCTGGTCGACCGGAGGTAGGGGCCGCCGTCGTGGTCGAAGGTGGTCTCGGCGACCACGTCGCGCTGGGGGATCTCGTGGTATCCGACCATGCCGAAGCCGTGCCACCGGCCGAGGAGCCAGGCGAGGGGGTACAGCTCTGGGGCGAGGTCGTCAGGGATGGGGAAGGCCATCACGCAAGGCTAGCAACCGTCAGACGAACGACCCGAGGACGAGGACAGGCGCACCGAGGCTGAGCAGCGGCATCAGGCCGGCGGCGAGGGCGGCCCTGCGGTGCCCCACCGCGGGGAACTCGTTGAACAACAGGTGGGAGAGCGCCATCACCACCCCCACGACGAGTCCGAGCAGCAGGCCCGGCACCGGCCCGATCATCGGGAACACGAGGCCGACGCCCGCGCCGACGGCGGTGGCGGCGACCGCCGCAACCGCGCCCACCACCGGTCCCCTCGCCGGGATCGCCGTGGCGGCGGACGCGGCGACGAGCGCCGCCGCACCCAGCAGCACGACCTCGAGGGCCGTGAACGCGGCGACGAGCCAGCCCACGCCAGCGGTCACCACGAGGATCCCCGTGACCGTCGCGCTGACCGTCTCGGTGAGCCGAGGGCGCCCGTCCTTCCGGGCCATCTGGTGCACGAACGAGGCGATGACGCCACCCGCCACCACGACCGCGAGCCCGTCGATCCCCTCCGTCCACCAGGCCGAGGCGAGTGCCGCGACGGTCGCGAGGGTGACCACCACCCAGGAACCCCGCTTGGACGGGATGTCCACGAGCCGCGGCCACCCGAAGGCGTAGACCACGCCGACGGCCACGAGCGCCACGGCCAGTGCCACGTCCCCCCACCAGGCCGCGAGGGCCAGCAGCCCGGCGACAGCTCCGGTGAGGACCGCCCGCGAGGACGCGGCCATCATCGCGGGCTCGTCTCGTCGGGGGCGCACGGGCCCATTGTTGCATCTCACGTTGGTAGTCTGGCGACGTCGTCGAGAGGGGTGCGGGTGGCCACGGTCCTGCTGCTCACGGCCGCCGGTGGAAGCGTCGAGCGGGTCATGCCGGCGTTCGCCCTCCTCCCCCACCGGGTCAGGCTCGCGCCCCTGACCCCCGCAGCCCTGGTCGAGGCCATGGAGGCGGACGTGATCGTGCTCGACGCCCGCACCGACCTGGTGGCGGCGAGATCGCTGTGCCAGTTGACGCGGACACTCCAGACGCCGCCGGTCCTCCTCGTCGTGACGGAGGGCGGCTGGTCGGTCGTCGGCGCGAGCTGGGGGGCGGCCGACGTCGTCGTCGACACTGCCGGCCCGGCCGAGGTGGACGCCCGCGTCCGGATGGCGGTGGAGCGGGCACAGGAGTCCACGGCCCCGGCCCCCGAGACGGTGGAGGCCGGTGACCTCGTGATCGACCCGGCCGCCTACACAGCACGGCTGCGAGGGCACGCGCTGGACCTCACGTACAAGGAGTTCGAGCTGCTGCGACACCTGGCCGCCAACCCGGGCCGCGTCTTCACGCGGGCCCAACTGCTCCAGGAGGTCTGGGGCTACGACTACTTCGGGGGCACCCGCACCGTGGACGTGCACGTGCGGCGGCTGCGCGCCAAGCTCGGCGTGGAGTACGACCAGCTCATCGGGACCGTCAGGAACGTGGGGTACCGCTTCAACCCGGACTCCTCCCCCACGGCGGACAGCCCGGCGGAGGCGTAGACTGGCCGGGCGCGCCGGGCCGTTGAAAGCCCCGGGCTCCACACCGTGCCGCTACGAGCGGCCTTCGCGCCGACAGGCGCTTTGCGGTCCGGCGCGCTACCCAGTCAC
>RZYE01000461.1 GCA_009930425.1 Actinomycetota bacterium
GTCGAAGAAGCCCTGCCATGAGTTGACCGTCATGCCACCATCCTCCACCGGGCAATGCCTCCGACCCAGGAGCTTCACGCCTGCCACAGGGAGGTGATCGGCAGGACGTGCAACCATCCACCAACGTGCGCCACTTGGGTTCCACCATGGAGCACCACAGCAGTGATCTCGCGGTCCGGGAACTTTCCACGGAACCGCTCCAAAGGTGCCCACGCCTTCTCCGTGACCGACTTCGAGCTCTTCACCTCGATCGCTATCAGTCGGCCATCGGCGAGCTCGATCACGATGTCCACTTCCAGCCCATCGTGATCCCGGAAGTGGAACAGGTCCCAACTCTCCGTACTCCATGTCCGTTGGCGGGCAAGTTCGAGAACGCAGAACTGCTCCACCAGGCTGCCGTAGTACTCACGGCCACCGACTGTTGATGCCTTCTCACTCGTGAACCCCACAAGGTGCGAACTGAGGCCCGTGTCCGAGAGGCTCACCTTCGGGCGACGCGCGATCCTGCCCCTCGGAGATCTGCCCCAGGACGGGACCTGGTTCAACAACCTCATCGTGGCTGCCAGCCGGACGTAGGCATCGACGCTGTTCTCCGCAACACCCATGGCACGCGCCAACCTGGCCTTCACCAGTTCCGCCTGCCCTCCGGCCGCGACCAATGACAACAGGCCGCGCATGTGCTCGGCGTAGCCGCCGGACTGAAGCTCCCGTGCGTCGTGGTCAGCGAGCCGCTCGATGTAGGACGAGAACCACCGGACGGCGCGCGGTCCCGAGCGCGTGATGACCTCGGGATACCCTCCTGTCACCACGGCATGTGGATCCAAGGCCTTGAACCCGCGCCCCTCGGCTCCGCCCAGGACCCACGCCACGTAGTCCTCCGGCTCCTCCCTACCGGACAACTCCCCTTGGCTCAACGTCATGAGCTCGATGGTCTCCGCCCGCCCGGCGAGGGAATCACCCACACCCTTGACCTGCAGGAGATCTGCAGATCCTGTGAGCAGGAACCTTCCGGGCCGTCGGTCACGATCCACAGCAGCCTTGAGTGGCAGGACCAGGCCGGGCGCACGCTGTGCCTCGTCGATCACCAGCAGGCCCTGACCCGCTTGCTCCACGAAGAAGACGGGATCAGCCTCAGCCACTGCCAGAGTTCCCGGATCGTCGAGCGTCACGGACACCACATTCACGGAGTCACGGACGAGCGTGGCCGCCAAGGTGCTCTTCCCCACCTGTCGGGCTCCTTGGATCACGACCACAGGCGTGTCGGTCAGTGCCTCCCGAATGGCTTGAGCTGCGTGCCTCCGGTAGAGCTGGGCGATATCCACACGGACATCCTCGCACGGACTTGCGGTTTTTCGGTGTCTGACTTGCAGATTTTCGGCGCCTGTCCTGCAGATTCTCGGGCTCGACGTGTGAAGTACCCCGGCTGCGGTGCCGACCTCACGAGACCACGAGGAGAGTCATGCCGGGCTGCCGACTCTCGGAGATGAGGACGCCTGCCGTGGCCCCGACGACCGCGAGGATCACGGCGGCCGTCCCCCCGATGATCCACTGTCGCCTCTGACCGCCCTGCCTCAGGTCAG
>RZYE01000462.1 GCA_009930425.1 Actinomycetota bacterium
AGGGCCGGGAACTGGGAGTCGATGAGGGCGCGGGCCAACCCGGCGTCGACGGTGACTTCCGGTTCCCAAGGATGCATGCTTCCCTCTCCGACTCAACGCATGTATGGTTCACTCACCATCAACCATAAGGGGGGTTTCACATGGCATACCAGGTGGACAAGTACCACGTCCTCATCTACGGCGGGCCGACCGGCTACCAGACGAACCGCGCGCAGATCCAGCTCAGCGACTCCGCGGGCAAGTCCCGCGCATGGATCCGGTTCAACGATCCGGGCATGTCCTTCGAGACGGACTACGAGCAGGACGGGATCATCCGGATGCACCTGCCGTCGGACATGTTCGGCCCGGTGATCGACCTGCTCCGGAACGAGTCCGGCCTGTACGTCTACATGGCGCAGGGCCGCGCGTTCCTCGGGACGTCGAGCGAGCCGATCGGCGAGGGGGAGTAGCCCAGCGACCACGCCGCCCGGGCTGACCCTGCCCCGCGGATGTGAGATTGCCCCACCACACGGGGCAACCTCACGTCCCCGGCGGGGCATGCCATGGTGGCGAGGTTGGGAGCGAGTGGCGCGGGACGTCCGGCTGACGCCCACCTGAGCGCGCCCACCCGAGCGTGCCCACCCGCACTCTGCAAGGCTGAGGTCATGGACCTCCGCATCTTCATCGAGCCCCAGCTGGGCGCGTCCTACGACACCCAGCTCGCCCTCGCCCGCCGCGCGGAGGAGCTCGGCTTCGATGCCTTCTTCCGGTCCGATCACTTCCTCTCCGGGCGTGGTGACGGGCTCCCCGGTCCCACCGACTCGTGGATCACCCTGGCCGGCCTCGCCCGCGAGACCTCGACCATCCGGCTCGGCACGCTCGTCACCTCGGCGACCTTCCGCCTGCCCGGCATGCTCGCCGTCCAGGTGGCACAGGTGGACGCGATGTCCGGCGGCCGCGTGGAGCTGGGGCTCGGCACCGGCTGGATGGCGGAGGAGCACACCGCCTACGGGGTGCCCTTCCCGGCGAAGCGGTTCGGCCTGCTCGAGGAGCAGCTCGAGATCATCACGGGGATGTGGACAACCCCGGTGGGGGAGCGCTTCTCCCACGACGGCGCGCACTACCAGCTCAACGACTCGCCCGCGCTTCCCAAGCCGGTGCAGGACCCGCTGCCGATCATCATCGGCGGGGGAGGCATGCAGAAGACCCCCAGGCTCGCCGCCCGCTTCGCCCACGAGTTCAACCAGGCCTTCCCCGCGAAGGAGCAGATCCCGGAGCTCCGAGACCGCGTCCGCGCCGCGTGCGAGGAGATCGGCCGGGACCCGGAC
Organism: Actinomycetota bacterium; assembly: GCA_009930425.1. Lineage (GTDB taxonomy): Bacteria > Actinomycetota > Actinomycetes > Actinomycetales > Actinomycetaceae > UBA1383. The sequence continues at coordinate 1,308 of RZYE01000462.1, forward strand.
TCGATCGTCCAGTCCCTCGCGCTGACCACAGTCGTCGGTGCCGACGAGGCCGAGTTCGCCCGCCGCGCCACCGCCGTCGGGTCCACGCCCGAGCGGATGCGGGAACGCGGCATTGCCGGCACCCCTGGTGAGGTGGTGGAGACCCTGCAGGGCTTCGCCGACCAGGGCATCACCCGCGTCTACCTCCAGTGCCTCGACATGGCGGACCTCGAGCACCTCGACCTCATCGCCGCGGAGGTCATGCCGCACGTGGGGTGA
>RZYE01000463.1 GCA_009930425.1 Actinomycetota bacterium
ACTGCTCGAACTGGGCGGTGACGATGACGGCCTCGTAGACGTCGACCACCTCCTGGCGGCGGGTGATCTCGGCTTGGTACTCGCCGAACTGGTCGGTGACCTGCTGCCAGGTGGCCGCGAGGTCCGCAGCGGGAAGGGCGTCCGCCATCGTGTCGTCGAAGTTGGCGACCGCTGCGGCGAAGTCCCCCGCAACCAACTGGCCGATGAACTCGGTGGTGAGGTCGCTGAGCTCCGGATCGAGCACGACGACGGCGGTGACCTCCGGTTCCTCAGGCTCTGTGTCACCGCCGCAGGCGGCGAGCCCAGCGGCGAGGATGAGGGCGAGTAGGGAAGGAGCGTGACGGTGGCGGGTGAACATGGGACCTCCTGCCATCCATTCTTGCCCGGGTGGCTCGTCCGGGCGGCCGGTCCGCATGGGCGCACGCGCCGTCCCGATCGAATGAAGCGGCGTACCCCTCGGCACCGCCATCGTTATGCTGTTGTTGAGTGCCAGCAAACCCGAGGGGGGATCATGGGCAACGATGTCAGCGTGAACAAGCCGAGCACCCAGATGCAGGGACAGCCGGTGAGTGTCTCCGGCACGGCGGAACCGGGTCAGGGGGTGACGGTCGAGCAGGACGACGGCCAGCAGCAGATGGCCACTGCGGGGCCCACCGGTGAATGGGGCGCGACCGTCATCGCGCCCGATCCGGGGGTTCACACGATCTCCGTGTCCTCGACGGACGCGACGACCACCACCACCTACGCGGTGAAGCCGAGGCCGTAGCGGCCATTGCCGGCCAGGAGCGGGGTCGGTCCTGGCTGCGGATGGGTTCTGGCCCGCACACCCACCAGCCAGGGGCAGGCGAGCAGTTTCAGTCGAGCAGCTTCAGCCCAACGATCCCGCCCACGATCATCGCGAGGAACACGACCTTCAGCACGGAAACGGGCTCACCCCCCGTGAGCATCGCGTACAGCACGGTCAGGGATGCGCCGATCCCCACCCACACCGCGTAGGACGTACCGGTGGGAAGCTCGCGCATCGCGTACGCCAACCCGCCCATGCTCACTGCAAGCGCAGCCACGAACACGAGAGACGGGCCAAGCCGGGAGAAGCCCTCGGACTTGCCGAGCGCGGTGGCCCACACCGCCTCGAAGACGCCCGAGACCACCAGGACGAACCAGGACATCACAGCCTCCAGCGGGCCGTCTTGTCGCACACCGGGTACGGCACCCCTCGTCCGGGAGCCCACCTGCAGGGCTCGATCCCACCGTGACACACCCGCCGCGGATGGAGCAACGTCAAGCGAGTCACACAGACAACGAGCCGCGGTGACACGAGCGCAGGGACAAGGCCGCGACCGCAGGGCTGGAGCAGTCCTGCGGCCGTGGGGGCCCGGCGGAGGGGCCGGGTGACGGTGACCGCGAGGTCCGACGGCGCCGGCCGGGGTGCGGTGTTCGCCCTCACCCTGCCCCTCAGTCCTCCACTCAGTCCTCCACGACGGTGAAGTCGTGGGCTCCCACGCCCACGCCGTCCACCACTGTCGGCTCATCCCCGGTGTTGAGGACCAGGACCAGCCGGTGTC
>RZYE01000464.1 GCA_009930425.1 Actinomycetota bacterium
GGTGCGAGTCGTGAGCAGCCGGTTGGCGAGCGAGACCACCTGGGGGGTCGAGCGGTAGTCCCGCACCAGTTCCACCACGGTGGCGTCCGGGTAGCGGCGAGTGAAGGTGGTGAGGTGATCGGGACTTGCGCCGGTGAAGGAGTAGATGGTCTGGGACACGTCCCCCACCACACAGATCTCCTGCCTCCCACCGAGCCACAGGTCGAGGAGCCGTTGCTGGAGGGCGGAGACGTCCTGGTACTCGTCCACCACGAAGTGTCGGTACTGGCGCCGGACCTGGTCGGCGATGTCCGCGCGCTCGGACAGGATGCCCACCATGAGGAGCAGCACGTCCTCGAAGTCGATGACGGCGCGCTCCGTCTTGACCTCCTCGTAGGTGCGCAGGAGGGAGGCGATCGTGGCGAGGTCGAGCCCGCCCGCCTCCTGGCGTCCCGCGGCCGCCGCGCGCCGCTGGTAGTCGTCGGCCGTCACCATCGAGACCTTGGCCCACTCGATCTCGGCCGCGAGGTCCCGGACGGTGAGCTTGTCCACGCCGAGACCCAGCCGGCCGGATGCCTCGGCGACGAGGGGGGCCTTGTACTCCTGGATCCGGGGCACCCCACCGCCGCCGATGGCCTGTGGCCAGAAGTAGGTGAGCTGGCGGAGTGCTGCGGAGTGGAAGGTCCGGGCCTGCACCCCGCCCACCCCGAGGTCGCGCAGGCGCGAGCGCATCTCGCCCGCGGCCCGCGCCGTGAAGGTCACGGCCAGGAGGTCCTGGGTGCGGTAGGCACCCGTCTGCACTCCGTGGGCGATCCGGTGGGTGATCGCGCGGGTCTTGCCCGTCCCCGCTCCGGCGAGCACGCACAGCGGGCCACGCAGCGTGGTGGCGACGATCCGCTGGTCGGGGTCGAGTTCGGCGAGGTGGTCCCTGGTCATCCCGACCATTGTGCCGCCGCGTACCGACGGGGTCACGCCACGGGCCCGCCGAACCAGTCATCGAGGAGTGCCTGGGCCACGGACGCCGGTCCCGGGAGTGTGACCTCGCCGGCGGCGACGGCGCCGGCGAGGCTCGCACGGCTGAAGAAGCGCGCGTCCGTGATCTCCACGCCATCGACCCGGGGCGCCGGCGTGCCGGCCACCCGCGCCGAGAACGCGGCCATCAGCGACCGCGGGAAGGGCCAGGGCTGGGAGCCGCGGTAGGTGACCTCGACGACGTCGAGGCCCACCTCCTCGCGTGTCTCGCGCACCACGGCGTGCTCGAGGGACTCCCCCGGCTCCACGTACCCGGCCACCATCGAGTACCGGCCGGCCGGGAAGTGCGCCGCATGGGCGAGGAGGAGCCGTCCGGCCTGGTCCGTGACTGCCATGATCACCGCGGGGTCCGTCCTCGGATAGTGGTCGAGGCCGCACTCGGGGCACACCCGCACCCAGCCGGCGGCGCTCACCTCGGTCGGCCGTCCGCAACGGGGGCAGTGGGCGTGGCTGTGGTGCCAGTTGGCGATCGCGACGGCGGGCACTGCCGTCCCGCGGTCCTCGGGCGTCATTCCCGCCATGATCCGTCGCAGGTCGCGGTACTCGCGGGCC
>RZYE01000465.1 GCA_009930425.1 Actinomycetota bacterium
CTACGCCACGAAGATGGTGGGGTACCTGGTTCCGAGCGCGTGGCTCGAGAGCCCGTGGGTGCTGCGGCTGAGCTCCACCGTGACCGTGGGACTGCTGGCAGCGCTGGTCATGACGAACACGTTCGTGTCCGGGACGGCCGTGGTGCTGGACGCGCGCATGGTGGCCCTGGCTGCCGCCGCGGTGGCACTGGTGCTGCGGGCGCCGTTCCTCCTCGTGGTGGTGATCGGCGCCGCGGCAGCGGCCCTGACACGGCTGCTGGGCTAGGTGCTCATCCGGTCGACCATTCCACCGGGTTGCGATACACCGGTTTGAAATACACCGTCACGGCCGTGTATTTCATTCCGTCGGAATTTTGATGGCCCAAGCGCCCATTCCGACGCTTTCCGGTACAACGACGCATGGCAACCGCGGGAGTGTATCGGTTGCCACCGAGGTTGGGGGACGTACCCCGGCATGGCAGGGGATGTGGGCGTCCTGGGAGGCGTCAGCCGACTGATGCGGGCATTCCTACTGCGAGCCACGCCAGGAAGAGGCAGTTCAGCAGCACCGTGATCCAGAAGATCGTCTGGAACGGCTGCTTCCGCGTCTTGTGCCGGAACCTGCGTTGCGCCACCAGGGCTCCGGGCCAGCCGCCCAGCAGTGCGAGGATCTGGAGGGTGTTCTCCGGAACACGCCAACGGCGGTCCCTGGCAGCCTTCTTGTCCGCGCCGTACAGCACGTACGACCCCATGCTCACGACGGCGTATGCGACGGGCACGGCCACATGCAGCTGTCCCGATGCCACCAGCGCGGCCAGTCCCGCGAAGAAGATCGCAACCACCACGAGTGCGACGCCGAGCCCGCGCGGGCGGGTCCGCCGGTGTGCTTCGCGGGTCCCGGCGGCCTGGAGCTGGCCGGTCCCGCCGGGGAGCAGTGCCTCCGTGGCTCGCACCCTGCCCTGCTCGTCCCAGCCGGTCCAGTAGGTGACCGCATCGTTCACCACCGGCCGGCGCCGCCCACCGAAGGCGCTGATGTGGACGAAGACCCGGTCACCACCCCTCGCCGGCGTGATGAAGCCGAAGCCCCGGTCGTCATTCCACTGCGTGAGCGTTCCTTGCAGCTGCATCCGCCCGGCTCCGGTCGCTCATTGACCCGCGGCGTGGCGGGCCACGTAGCCCGCCCAGCGCCGATCCACCCAGGTCTGCACCTCGGTGGTCGTCTCCTCGTCCATCGCCTTGAACCGGCCCTGGGTGGCCACGTACTCCGCCACGGGGGTGAGCGCCTTGTTGCGCCGGGCGAGGGCAGCGCTACGCCCCGTCAACCGGAACGCCCCCTCCACCACCTCGTACAGCACCACGAGCCCGCACTCCACCGCCAGTTCGCCGATGCGCACCGTGTCCTTCGGCTCGAAGTTCCAACCGCTCGGGCACGGGGTGTTCATGTGGATGTACCGCAGCCCGTGCATGTCCCGCGCCTTGGCCACCTTGTCGTAGACGTCCGTGGGGTACACCGCCGAGGTCGAGGCCACGTAGGGGATGCCGTGCGCCTCCATGATCCGCGGCAGGTCCTTCGGGTTC
>RZYE01000466.1 GCA_009930425.1 Actinomycetota bacterium
ATAGGTGTCCACATGGCGAGATGCTCCGTGGTGGCACGCGATCGTTCGTTGGGAAGCGCGACTCCATCGTGGTCGGCGTGACCATGAGCGCAGGGGGCTGATGTCCAAGTCGAAGCAGGCGAGGAAGATCTCGCTGCAGTTCTCGGTCAAGGACTGCTCCCGTTGTGGCGGCCAGCGGCTCAAGGGATCGGCTTGCCCGGACTGTGGTGAGATCGCGGAGCCCCATGAGATCCAGCTCGATCTCGATCGTCGACGGCGCGTAGTCCGAGCATTCAAGCAAGCTCGGCTCGATGTGGCAGCTCCACATCGATCGAGTGCATCAGAGGACGGCCTCCTTGAGGCCATGGCTTCTGTGCAGAGGGCGGTGGCGACCACCTCAAGGTCCGGCAGCGAACCTGAGGTCTTGCTCGCGGCCTTCGCGGAACTGGACAGCGCGGTTGCAGCGTGGAACCAGCCACAGCCCAGACCCGGGCGCAACCGCGCGCGGGCCATCGGACAGGGTGCCCGACTCCTTCAACAGGGCTGGCTGTTGTTCGTCGAGGCACTTGCCGCCCCAACGATTCACGACGCGCAGGAGCTCGCGCAACGAGGACAGGAATTGCTGGACGAAGCTGCGTCAGCCCTCGACATCCTGAAAGAGGGCGAGCGGTTCGAGCGGCTGAGTGAGGCGGGGGACCTGAAGAAGGTGTTCGCTGCTCTGGGCGCGGACGCTGCCAGGCTGATCGGGGCGCCGGAGACTCTGACAACGCTCGACAGGAAGCTTGCCTGGATCTATGGGCGCGATCCCTTGCCACCCACGGGAGCGGGTGTTCAGCTCCATCTCTACAGGTGCATCGCCGTAGCCTCGCTGGACATCGAAGTCTTCGGAGAGATTGCCAGGGAGACGGAGACCATCGCGCTCAACGGTCCGGTGGTAGCTGAGATCTGCCGCACTGCACCGTGGCAGCGTGAGCATGACCGGGTGACGGCGCTCCTGTCGGCCGCAGGTCAAGGCGTACTCCACTCTCAGCAGGAGGACGGGACCGATCTTGAGGTGGTCAAGGCTCTTCTCGAGGTGGTCATGACATGCCGCGACGGGATCATCCGACATGTCCTCGCAACCCTCCATTCCGGTTCCGAGGCTGAGTATGTACGGCTTGTTCGAGGCAGCGCCGGTGGGCTGATCAAGACCTCGGTGGACCGATTCCGCGGCCTCCATCTGGACGATGGGCTCTCCCCGGCGATCCGGAACGCCGGGGCACATCTGGATTTCGACATCGATGATGATGGCCTGGTTCTGATCAGCGGCGACCGACACAGCGCCGAGGAGGTGCTTGATAAGGTCGTTTCGGCCCACGCTGTCGAGCGCTGTTGAAGGCGCCGGGCAAGACTCTGAGTGCGGTGACCGGGACCCGCCCACAAGGCGCTACCCGGTCACCGGAACCCCGCTACCAACCAGGGCTACGCACCACGTAGTAGTCAACCTTCTTCATCCGGGCGCATCGATGACCTCGGAATCCTCAACAAGGAACTCACGGCCTGGGCCACGGCCACCAACGCCGACGAACGCCAAGTGG
>RZYE01000467.1 GCA_009930425.1 Actinomycetota bacterium
GGTCGCCGAGTTCGTGGCCCAGGGTCAGGACGTCGAGCGCAGGGTGCTCGGCCGGGCGGTGCGCTGGCACGCGGAGCACCGCGTGCTGCTCAACGGCTCGAAGACGGTCGTCTTCGCCTGAGGTCCGCCCGGACGGCATCGAGGGGACGGCATCAAGGGGGCACCCCGGCGTGGGACTCAGCCCAGGCGCGCCGCCAGGTTCTCGTCGAGCGCGGCGAGGAACTCCTCCGTGGTGAGGAATGGCTGGTCCGGGCCGACGAGGAGGGCGAGGTCCTTCGTCATCATCCCGGACTCGACGGTCCGCACCACCACGTCCTCGAGCGTCTCGGCGAAGCCGGTGACCTCGGGAGTGCCGTCCAGCTTGCCGCGGTGCTTCAGCCCGCCGGTCCACGCGTAGATCGAGGCGATCGGGTTGGTGGAGGTGGGCTTGCCCTGCTGGTGCTGGCGGTAGTGGCGGGTGACGGTGCCGTGGGCGGCCTCCGCCTCCACCGTGCGACCGTCCGGGGTCATGAGGACGGACGTCATGAGGCCGAGCGAACCGAAGCCCTGCGCCACGGTGTCGGACTGGACATCGCCATCGTAGTTCTTGCACGCCCAGACGTAGCCGCCCTCCCACTTCATGGCAGCCGCCACCATGTCGTCGATGAGGCGGTGCTCGTAGGTCAGGCCGGCGGCGGCGAACTGCTCGGCGAACTCCGCCTCGAACACCTCGGCGAACAGGTCCTTGAACTGCCCGTCGTAGGCCTTGAGGATCGTGTTCTTGGTGGAGAGGTAGACAGGGTAGCCACGCTGCAGCCCATAGGAGAAGGAGGCGCGGGCGAAGTCCCGGATCGAGTCATTGAAGTTGTACATGCCCATGGCGACTCCGCCGTCGGGGCCGTAGTCCGCCACCACGTGCTGGATCGGCTCCGAGCCGTCCTCCGGGGTGAAGGTGATGGTGAGCTGGCCGGCACCGGGGACCTTGAAGTTGGTGGCCTTGTACTGGTCGCCGTGGGCGTGGCGGCCGATCACGATCGGCTTGGTCCATCCGGGCACGAGCCGGGGGATGTTGGAGATGATGATCGGCTCGCGGAAGACCACGCCACCGAGGATGTTGCGGATGGTCCCGTTGGGGGACACCCACATCTTCTTCAGCCCGAACTCCTGCACGCGGGCCTCGTCCGGGGTGATGGTCGCGCACTTCACGCCCACCCCGTGCTCCTTGATCGCGTGGGCCGCGTCGATGGTCACCTGGTCATCGGTCGCGTCGCGGTTCTGGATGGACAGGTCGTAGTACCTGAGATCGATGTCGAGGTACGGGTGGATGAGGCGGTCCTTGATGAACTGCCAGATGATCCGGGTCATCTCGTCGCCGTCGAGTTCCACGACGGGGCCTGCAACCTTGATCTTGCTCACGAGAAGTTCCTTTCACGGCGGGACGGGACCAGATTACTCGACATCGAGATATCGCGCGCGCCTAGCCCGGATCTTTCATGACCCGGCCGTGCGGGGTGGGGACCGGCACTTCGCGACGGTCTGATTCCGATTCTCGCATCGGGGTGCGACACACTGCCCG
>RZYE01000468.1 GCA_009930425.1 Actinomycetota bacterium
ACGTTCTCGCGGTTGAAGTGGGCGAGCGTGTCCACGAGGTGCACGTCGTGCAGCAGGAGGGGGCCGTTGGGCGAGAGGGACAGGGAGTTCCTGTCGCTCGCGGCCGGCGCGCCGTGCGCCTGGGTGGAACCTGAACGGTCGACGGTGGGGGTGGGCATGTCACTCATCGTGCGTCTCCTTCGAGAGTGGGCCTTGAGGTCTGGTACCTCTTCCACGGTACTCGCACGCCGCCCGCGCCGCGCCCGGACGTGACAGCATTGGGGTGGGCGAGACGACGACGGATGAGGGCGCGATGGACACGACGGGACGCCGGCCGGTGGTCACCCTCTGGGAGACCTACGGCGCGGGGATGGAGGAGGTCGCCGCGCTCGTGGCCGAGCGTCTCGGTGTGGAGGCGCACAGCCAGCGCTTCACCCCCGCGGAGGTCGCAGCTGCCGGCCGCTCCGGCCGCATCGGGGAGGGCGACGGCGAGATCTGGTTCCTGGTCGGCGCCACGGGTTCGTCGTTGCGCGGCTACCAGCGGAGTGAGCTGTTGCGCGGCGTCCAGGAGCGCAACGAGCGGATCGCCGCCCAGATCACCGCGGACGTGCGCGCCGAGGCAGAGAGGGGTGGGGTGTTCATGGGCCGGGCGGCAACCCACATCCTGCGGGACTGGCCGGGTGCGCTCCACGTGCAGCTCGACGGCCCGGTGCGTGACCGCATCGAGCGGGCCGCCGCGGCGCAGGGCATCACGCTGGAGGAGGCCGAGGAGCAGGAGCAGTGGAACGACGAGGTCCGCTCGCAGATCTCCATCGAGCTCTTCGGGTGGAACCCGCTGGACAACTCCTCCTACGACATGGTGTTCAACACCTCCCACATGCCAGCCGCGACCTGCGCGGACCTGATCGCAGGCGCCGCCCGGGCGAAGGCCGAGCGGCCCCAACCAACCGAACCGACCCAGCAGTGAGGACGACGACATGACCCACGGCCGTGAGGTGCTCGACGAGCTCCGTGAACCCGCGATCCAGCTCCGCAAGCTGATCCCCGACGTCTACCAGGGCTTCTCCGCACTCGGGAAGGCCGCGATGACGGCCGGGGCGTTGGACACCAAGACGAAGGAACTCATCGCGTTGGCTCTCGGTGTCAGCCAGAAGTGCGACGGGTGCATCGCCACCCACGCCCGCGCCGCGGCCCGCGCCGGCGCCACCGAACAGGAGGTGGCCGAGGCCATCGGCGTCACCATCCTCCTCGACGGCGGCCCGGGCACCGTGTACGGCCCGCGCGCCTTCGCGGCGTTCAAGGAGTTCGAGGAGTACTTCGCCTCGCGGCAGTAGGCGGCAGGCGGCAGTTGGGCGGCGGTGCCGGTCGGGGGTCAGCCCGCCCGCAGTTCGCGCTGCAGGTTCATGTACTGGATGTCGACGACGGCGCCGAGGTACTCCTCGGCCTTGCCGTTGGGTGGATGGTCTCGCACCTCCCCCACGCGACCGCGGACGAGCGGTGGCGAGGCCGTGGTGTAGGTGTGGCCGGTGGGGGTGGTGACCGTGAGGTGGTCCGCCGTGGCGCGGTGGCGCCA
>RZYE01000469.1 GCA_009930425.1 Actinomycetota bacterium
GCGGCTGTGGCGGCATCAAACACGGCGCTCCCGGGTCTCGACTCGTTGTCTCCCCCACCCCAGTGTGAGTGATGGACGGCACGAGCCTAGCCCAATTCCACTGTGATCGGCGACACTTGGTCCGGTCGCCACGTGGGTGATCCCCCTCACCGCTGACCAGCGCCGATCTCCGTGGAGCCGGAGCCCGTGTTGGGCACCCGGGCGGTCGCCACCGCGCGCATCTCGATGATCGTCGACCCGATGATGGCGACGGTCAGGACGCCGAAGAAGACGGCCGGGTGGTAGAAGTCGCGTCCGCGGACCGCGATCAGGATCCCGAACAGGACGAGGACCTTCACGAGCCAGCCCGCCACGAAGGCGGCGGAGGCGATCGCCAGGGGCTTGTCCGTCGTCGCGAGCATGATGGCCACCGTGGTGAGCATGAAGAAGCCAGCGATGGCGATGGCCATCAGTGCCCCCCACACCCCGCCGAGCCCAGCGATCAGGTATCCCGCGCCGAGACCGAGCACCAGCAGGACGCCCAGCAGCACGAGGAGCTGGCGCTGGATCGTCTGGTACATCGCACGCGTGGCCCCGGTGGTGTCATCCATGGGACCAGCCTACGTGCGCAGGGCCTGCCGCCGTGTGAGGGCAGCGGCGAGCGCGGCCGCCACCAGCGTGCCCATCACCACGTACCGGGTGGGGAACAGTGCCAGCGACGCGGCGCCGAAGGAGATGACCGCCGTCCACAGGTACATGATGGTCACCGCCCCCCGGTGGGAGTGCCCGAGGTCGAGGAGCCGGTGGTGGAGGTGCATGCGGTCCGCCCGGAAGGGCGACTGTCCCGCCCGGAGCCGGCGAACCACCGCCAGCATCATGTCGAGGAGGGGAAGGGCGAGGACGGCCACCGGCAGGACGATCGGCAGGAAGACCGGAACGGCCTGCCCGAGCGAGATGCGGTTCGGGTCGATCTTTCCGGTCACGATGATGGTTGCCGCCGCGACGGTGAGCCCCAGCAGCATCGCCCCGGAGTCCCCCATGAAGATGCGGGCGGGATGGAAGTTGTGTGGCAGGAAGCCGATGCACACCCCGACGAGCGCCGCCATGATCGCGGTGGCGAGGGAGGAGAAGTTCTCGGGCGAGCTGACCCGTGTCAGGAGGTAGGTGTACGCGAAGAATCCGGTGCCACCGATCCCGATCAGTCCGGCGGCGAGCCCGTCGAGGCCGTCCACGAAGTTGACGGCGTTGATCGTGGCGACCACCACGAACACGGTGGCCACCACCGAGAGCCGGGAGGAGCCGATGGTCAGCCCCGCGATCGGGAAGGTCACCAGCAGGACGCCGCTCCACGCCAGGACGAGGCCGGCCAGGACCTGGCCGCCGAGCTTGGCCCACCAGTCCAGGTCCCAGATGTCGTCCGCGGCGCCGAGGAGGCAGACCCACACGGCCGCGGCCAGGAGTCCCTGGATCTGTCCCGACTGGCTGAAGACCGGGGCGAGGTACGGGATCCGGGACGCCACCACGAGGGCGACGACGAGCCCGGCAAGCATCGCGACGCCGCCCAGCCGCGCC
>RZYE01000088.1 GCA_009930425.1 Actinomycetota bacterium
GGCCGGGGCGGGGAACCTGAGGCGGGTCACATGCGTCTTGGCGATACTCCTCGTGCCCTGGTAGGCGCGCACGTGCCCGTCCACGTACAACACCAGGGCGTCGTCCTGGGCCCGGGAGAGGTGGTGGTGGGCGATCGCGCCCTGCAGATCCGCGCCCTTGCCGAGCTTGGCGAGCTGGCCGATCTTGCGGCGGATCGTGGCGACCTCCGGGGCCCGGTCCATCCCCAACACCCTGCCCAGGTCCGCCGGGTTCAGCCGGGTGGCGCCCTCCGCGCGCGGCTGGCCCGCCAACGCGCGCAACACACCTTCCAGGAGCATGGTCTCCAGACCGTAGAACCCTGCCTGGACCACCGGGAACACCTCTCTGGCGCAGGTGAGCAGCCCGGAGGCCGCGATCCCGGGCAGCGCGGCAAACAAGCCCGCCCGGGGCGCCGAGGCACACGCCGTGAACACTGGCACCGCCGGTCCTTCCCGGCCCGCCCGCGCCCGCTCTGCGCCCCGCGGCACCGGCAGGGCCAACACCGGCAACACCTCACCGGCGGCGTCATCGGCGGCGGTCTCGGCCACCACACCACCGTCAACAATGTCGTCATCCTCGGTCAGGACGTCCGCGGTGGGCCCCTGACCGCCCTGACCGCTCGTGGTGGTTTCCGGTCCGGCCTCCGCGCTCTGGGCGGGTTCCGTCTCCTGGTCAGGGTCGGTCAAGCAGATCTGTCGCACCGTGGAGGCCGCCAACCCGAGCGCCGCCCCGATAGCCCGGTAGGACGGCCTTGGACTGGACGCCCGGCGCGAGCGCACCTGTGCGGCGACCTCGCCGGTGACCTTGGACGGGCCCCTGGGTCCCCGCTTGCCCGGCACCAGCGCCGCGACCCCACCAGCGGCCTTGTCCTTGCCCCACCGCCACACCGTGACCGGGGAGACCCCGAATGCGAACGCGACGTCCTGCTGGGACGCCACCTGCCCCTGCACCAGTTGCACCGCCGCCAGGGCCCGGGTCGCGTCATCCCCGGCGTCCCACGCGAAGGCCAGCATCCCCCCGAGGTAGACCCGCCCCCCGGTCTCGTCCTCCACCAGAACCGCGTTCGGGCCCATCTCGGTCCCGACCTCCGGGGCCAGCGGCAGGAACGGGGAGGCCATGGCACTCATCGTCCCACCCCCCACCACCCCGACAACAACACTGCATTAATTATCGTACTACTTGGCGGGAAAGTCAAACCGAAACGACACGAAACAGCAGGTCAGGCCCCTACAAGCCCGAATTCCCCCGCCACGATGTCGGGAGTCCTGAACCCTGAAACGCTGCCCGCCCTGGCCGCACAATACGGCGGCGACGTCGACGTCGAGCGCACCCAGGAAGCCATCGGGCGGCACTCGCTCGTCCTCTGACCCTCACCCTCCCTGTCGGCGTCGTCTCCCCAGGCCAAGCCGCCTGCCAACTGCTCATTCTGATCAACAAACGAGGCAGGCATCGCCGCAGCTCGGAGGTCCCGTTCCCACTGCATCCGCTCCTGACGCGCGTTCCCAGTCAACAATCTCAGGCCACTCGCAAACCGGCCTGAACAACAGTCGGCCCGCGTCCAAGGCGACGCCGCGTCAGCCAGCACGCATCAGCGCTATTCCAGGCGACAGGGCCCACCGTGGTAAGACCGAGTCCACGCCACCCGTTCTCGATCAACAATCATCGCTCCGGATCGGCCCAGAAGGGGATGTAGCGGATGGCGCGAGGACCGGCAGAGGGGTCGTACGGCACTACGAGCTTTGCGTCGATAGCCTCGCGGATGATGCGAGACGCCTGCGCCTTGTTGCGGTCCGAGATGCCGAACCGCTCACGCACGCTCGCATTGTTGGTGTGCTGGTTGCTCACGTACCTGAGGCAAGCGTGCTGATAGACCGCGAGGACGCGGCCGGGCTTGTCCAGCTTCGTCAGGGGCTGAGGAGCGAGCACAGTCACCCGCGTCTGGTCTCCCGTGACAAGGACCGCGGCCGGTGGAAGCTGATGGAACTCGATTTCGAAAGCGATCTTGTCCCATCCACTGCCGCGCTCCTCGGCGACGCCGATCTTCCTCATCGCAGCGCCGAGGAACTCGTTACGGGAGCGTGGAGGGAGATCGATGAATCGAAGCGGGTCTGTCAGGGGCAATCCGGGGTTGGTGATCTCGATCCGATCATTGAAGAGTTCGATCATTGGACCAGCACCCGTGATGGTGAGGTCTTGGTGGATTAGCGCGTTAGCGACCAACTCCCGCACAACCAGTTCCGGAAACTGGGAATCGTCCATGCGAAGGCCGCCTTGGATCACCTCACTGTTGGGGAGTTGATCCATGATGTAGCCGACCAGCCCACTGAAGCCAGCGGCGTAACCGCGCCTTCCGGTCTGCTCCTTCTGCGTCCTGACGCGAGAAGATCCTTCGTAGAGGACAACGCGCGGAGCTTTTCGAGCGAGTTTCGGAAAGGCATCAAGGTCACGCGCCCACAGCAGGGCACCACCGTTCGTGACTTGCCACTGGTTCTCGACGGTGTGCCGAATCAGCCCAGCCGTTTCGAGCGCCTCGATGATGGCGGACCTGCTCTCCGGTAGTGGTTGCTTGTGCAGCGTGAAGAACGCGGGATAGTCGAGCAACTGCACCACTCGCTCAACCGTGAGGTCGGCGGCCGCGGTTCCCTCCTCGAACGAGTAGGCGTCAAGGTTTTTCCAGAGTCTTCTCTGGTGCTCGGGGAACTGGCTGAGCGGCTTCTTGTAGGAGCCGATTCGGATGTACTCCACACCCTTAAACTTCACGGGAAGCCGCGACGCCGCATCGACGCGCATTACTACGACCGCTTTGCTTTCCATATCAGTCGTGTGGAATGAGAAGTCCACGTGGGGCGCCAGGAGCCTCAGAAGCCACGATTGGATGTCCTCGTTGCCATGCTTCGCCGTCTCGGGACGGAAAGTCGTCCCAACGAGTTCGCGATCGCTGTCACGGATGCCCCAGAGCAGGAACCCCGTCTCCTGCCTACAGAGAGCGGCGGAGTTGGCCAGAGCCGAGATGTACTCGCCGACCTCCTGCGGATCACTGTTGTTGACCTTGAACTCGACCCACTCGTTCTCTCTGGGGAGCGCGCGCAGGCGGTTCACCAATGCGCGCACGTTGCTTGGGTTGTTCCAGTCCATCGCTCCATGATCCCGCACCAACACGGCACCACCCGCAACGAGTCGCGTTGCGCGGTGTCGACACCCGTGGTGGTCTCGTCCACACACGCGTGCGTACCGACGACCGCCTGGGTGAGGGTTCGCCAGCCGCGTCGACATCGCGGGCGAGGTGCAGATCAACCGTGAACCAGCACGACCAGTGTGGTGCTGCACGGACGGACTGCGAGATTGCCCGCGCCAGTCGCCTGAGGAGCTCAACGACGCCGCACGCAGCGTCAGTCAGCGCCGTCCGGCGCAAGACACGTGTGGAGCCCTAGGAGTCGGCGACGTCTGTGAGGATGGCGGGAGGGCACCTTTCGGAGACCCTCGGGCAGATGCGCCTATCAGTGGCCTCTGAGCAATAGAGTCTCTCGGGAGGTAGGACTGGGGCGATCGGAGGTGGCGAGCTGCTCCGTTGACAGCCCACGCGCTTCCTCGTCAAGGTTGGGCGGGCAGCTTCGAGAGCTTCTGGCTGTAACTCGAGTCTCAACGTGAGGACGAAGGGTAGATGAATTGGTTGACCAACCCGAGTAGCGTCGCCGTGATCTGCAGTTGGATCGGTGTGCTGGCGGGCATTGTCGGCGCAGGCGTTGCGGGGCAAGGCGCCCTACGCTGGCTCTGGGAATCTGCAAAGGCACGGTTAATAAGCGCTTCGCGGCACACTCGTGGCTGGCTCGCTCGATTTCTCCCCTTCCTCCGGAAGACCCACAGCGTCTCAGGAGGGGTCGCGGCAGCGTGGACCGTGTCTGGAAATGTCACTGGTTCTAATGCCGATTCGACGCATGACTGGCCTGTTTCTGCGAGTACCAACGAGGATCGCTTAGAGGTCCTCCGCAAGCGAATCGCTGACCAACATAGGCTGCTGCTGAGCATCGACGAGTCGATGCTCAGCAGGATCAATGAACTCGGAGAGCACACAAACCGAGAGATTTTCGACCTTAGAAACCTGCAAAGATCGGTGCTTGCTGACCTCCAACGTGCCAAAGAAAGAGAGACCGAAATAGACGCACGAGGGCTAATACCCCTCGGGCTTAGCGTCCTTCTTTGCGGCGTGCCCACATATCTTGCGAATGTCCCTTCCGTCGCATGGTGTGCCATCGTTGCTGCACTCGCGGCTACCGCATGGGCAATCTCGTCAACAGTCTGGGATCACAGAAGAGCGAAGAGCGTGAGCGCGTTCGGGGTGCAAGGGTCCTGACGTCAGAAGCATCAGCGCCCACGATCGACATGAGCATCTACCTATGCTTGATCATAGTAAAGTTGTGCACCGATATCACGCTGCGGACCCACCAACATGAATGCCGACGGGACCACGCTTTGGCCGACGCCGTCGATGATGGGCGCGCCAACATTGGTGCCGAAGGTCGAGTGACTACCCGTCGGCGAGCGGAGGTCCGATACGTGCCCTTAGTTCTGGCTCCTCAAAGCGACCATATGTCCTGCCGATAACGTCCATTTCCGAAGTGACATCGTTCCAATCAGAGGTTTCCCAGATACTCGCGGCGACACGGCGTTTCCTTGTCTCGGGGACCACGTCCGCACCGACGTCCTCCCTGACCACACGGCTCAGCCCCTCGTACTTCACATGAAGGCCGTGCATCAGCGCAGCGGACTCTGCGGCCCAAATCTTGCCGGACTGACTCATGATGTAGCCGAAGACAAAGGAGTATATGTTGTCCAGTCTTTCCATACACTCCCTGCTGCCATATACACCAACCCTCGCCGTGTTTCGAACTGTCTGTTCAAGCTTCTCCGTCACAATCTCAAAAAGAGCGGCTTGCTCGCGGTCCTGCTCCTCTGTTGGGTTCGGCGTCGACACCGCCAGCATGTGTCCGACCGACTCTTCGAGTTCCTTGACGGTGATGAGCGCGTCCAGTTCCACGGTGCGACGCACTTCTTCAAGATCCTGAATTTTCCGAAGCGTTGCTTTTCTGCGCTCAAGTATGTAGTTGACCCCTCCCGTCGCGGCAGCACCAACGAGAACGCCGATAATTCCAACTAGTATTGATAAATCCATGCTGAATCCCACCGCCTATTGTTGATATGACCGAAACCTGAAATGTCAACACTTCGTGTTTGCTAGACGACCAAACTCGCCGATTACAAGGCCCTTCGTGCGGTATTCGCCGTAATCGCGCTCGTCGTACTTGCGGACCACCGGGAACGAGTCCAAGACATGCTCCACCTCGTCGCGGGTCAGGCCGTAGATATGGAACATCGCCGCGTCGAGTTCGGCCTTCAGGAGCGCGCGGCGCTCGGGATCCCAGGCGAAGGGCGGGCCGTCGTAGCCGAGGTCCTGGGCGTACGGCGCCATCCGATGCGAGGTGTAGGTCAGTTCGATCACTCGCGGGGTGATGTACTCCGCCAAAGTGATCTCCGGTTGCCATGGTGTTGGCTCAGCGTAGGTGGAAGGCGCAGGGCAAGCGATCTGTGTGACGACTCCGAATGTCATGTGAGTTCCGCTGAGTTTCTGGCGCGAGACGTAATCGAAGACCAGAGAGGACCAAGTAGCTTGGAGCAGGGCGGCGTCTCGGGCATTGCCGGTCATAGCGATAAACAAGGTATTTCCGACGGCCGCGCGAGGAATCACAGATGTATGGAAGGTCCTCTCATTGCTCGCATTGGTGATGTCCCGCCAAACCAGGAGCCAGTTCTTGTCCCACCGCTCACCGATTGTGGCCGCAACAGTCTCCTCAGCAACCCAGTATCGCGAGAGAGGTTCGACGCGCGCATCAGCATGCTGATCTTCGGACAGTCGAGGGAGCGTGCCCTTGTTGAGCTGGGCCTCTGTGGCGTCTTTGTAGGTAGCGAAGCGGTCATCGAAGAACCCGAGCATCTTAGCTTCGTACAACGGCAACCACCGTCGGGAATTCTTGACCCACGCCCACCCGTCGAAATGCGCACCTTTCGCGGACAGCTCGTGACTTGTTAGGAAAGATTCCGAATCGTTCGTCATGTCGAAATGTCGCGCTAGCGTGAGCCGCCACGGGTTTCCACCGGCGTCGATGGATTGGAGCAGAACCGGATGACGTCGGTAGATCCCGATCGTGATGTCAGCGTCTCTACGTGAACGAAACATGGGGAGCGTGCCAGTCACCGGGTTGAGCAGAAGCACCTCTCTCGGAGCCAGGTCGAAACGTCTGATTGGTACGTCTCCGACATAGCGGGTGTAAAAGGCTAGCCGGGAGGCTTCTACCAGCGCACCACCGGTTATCGAGGTGACAGCGAACCTGAACTGGTTGTGGACGCCAGGGAAGATCTTCGCTTCATTCTCGAAGTCGTAGAACGCCGCGAGCCGCTCAGACCGCAGCGTGTCCGAGAAGAACGCCGACGTAGTTGCGTCGGTGGCGAGGCCGGTCGGCGTGATGATCCCCATCCGACCGTCGGGCCGGATGATCGTCCGGAACGTCTCCGCGAACACCGAGTACGTGTTCACATCCCCACGCCCGGTCAGCGGGTACCTTCCCGACAACCGCAGGAACGAACTCTCGCCCTCCGCCTTGCGCTTCTCCGCAAGGAACTCGTCGGAGAGGGCGGGATTCTCGTCGACGAGCTTCTTGATCATCGCCTTGCGCTTCGCGGCATTGGGCGCGTTCGCAATCGCGGCATCCCGCTGCGCGAAGAACTCCTGCTCCTGCAGCTTCACGCGCTCCCACGGCGGGTTGCCGACCACGCAGCCGAAGCCGCCACGCCAGCTGGTCGGGGTGTCGGGGGCGCCGCCGTCGGGCACGTCGAAGATCTCCGGGAACTCGAGGTGCCAGTGGAAGAACCGGTGTCGCGCGGCAAGGTCTTCCACCTCGCGGCGCACCGCCGGGTCCACGGCTCCGGAAGTCAACACCGACTGCGTGATCGCCGGCGCGCCTGGCACCTTCCGCTGCACGAACGCAGCGCACCAGGCGTCGGCCTCGAATAGCGCGGCCCGCATCTCCTCCGAGCCCTCCAGCGCCCGGAACCGCTGCTCCTGGAGGTGCACGTCGGCGAGAGACAGTGCGGCCACTCCCCCGATCCGACGTGCCTCCTCCCGCAGCGCCCGGTTCCCCGGGTCCACCGCCTCCACACCGAACAGCTCCCCCTGCCCGGACCGCTCCGCTGCGTTCCGCTTCTTCAGCGCAGACGCGTGCTTCCGGTCGTCCCCCTCGATCGGCGTGAACGCCGCGTCGGGAATCCCAGAAGCGAGCAGCGCGGGCGTGGTTCCGAGCAGCGAGTTCCCCACCTTGATGTGCGCGTCGAGGAAGCTCAGCGGCCGGCCCGGCTGCAGGGCCTCGATCCACATGCTCACCTTCGCGAGCTCCGCCGCCATCGGGTTCAGGTCCACCCCGTAGATGCACCGCGAGATCACGTCGTACAACGCCTGCTGCTGGTGCACCGGGCTCGGGTCCACCTCCCCGG
>RZYE01000089.1 GCA_009930425.1 Actinomycetota bacterium
CAGCTCCGAAACGTCGGGTACGCCGAGGCGGCGTTCGCACTCGAGTCGCTCGCCCGGATCGGGTGGCAGCCGCCGACCGTGTGGATCGACGTCGAACCCCGCCCCGCCCAGCCCTGGCCGACTGGCACGGCCACGGCGGAGGCGGAGAACCGGCTGGTCATCGAGGGCCTCATGCGCGGCCTGCACGATGCGGGCCTCAGCTATGGGATCTACTCCTACACGTTCGGCTGGAACGAGATCACCGGGGCTTGGTCTCTGCCCGGGGTGCCGGTGTGGGCCACGGCGGGGCGCTTGGACTACCCGGAGGAGGCGCGCGATCGGTGCACGCAGCCCAGCTTCTCCGGGGGTGAGGTCCACATTGCCCAGTGGACGGACGGCACGCGGGACTACAACCTGACGTGCGGCACGTACCAGTTCTCCCCACCGCCGCTGCGAATCTTCGGGACGGACCGCTTCGCAACATCGGTGGCCGCATCCCGCCAGGCGTTCCCCGAAGGGGCCGACGCGGTCTTCCTGGCGACGGGGGCCGCTTTCGCCGACGCCCTCGCA
This sequence comes from Actinomycetota bacterium, assembly GCA_009930425.1. Lineage (GTDB taxonomy): Bacteria > Actinomycetota > Actinomycetes > Actinomycetales > Actinomycetaceae > UBA1383. Next base: position 550 of record RZYE01000089.1, read on the forward strand.
GCCGGACCCGCTGCGGCGCGTGCGGGCGGCCCAGTCCTCCTGGTGCAACAGGATGCGGTGCCTGCGGCGGTGGCCGCCGAGATCCGGCGGCTGGGTCCGGCGACCGTCTACGTGCTGGGCGGGACGTCCGCGGTCAGCCAGGCGGTCGAGAGCGCGCTCTCCGCGGAGTGGAACGTGGTGCGAACCGCCGGATCGGATCGGTATGCCACGGCGGCGGCCGCGGCCGAGAGGTTCTGGGAGTCCTCCCCGACAGTGTTCCTTGCCGTGGGGACGCAGTTCGCGGACGCCCTGACCGGCGGGTCCGCGGCCGCTCGTGAGGGTGCGCCCGTCCTCCTCACTCGGCAGGACCTCCTCCCTGCGGCCACCGCCGCGCACTTGGTGGCCCTCGAGCCGCGCCGCGTCGTCGTCCTCGGTGGCACCACCGCGATCTCAGACGCCGTCGCGCGAGCCGTCGCAGCGGCGGTGCCCGGCGCGGTGGTCGAGCGGCTGTTCGGAGCGGACCGGTACGAGACATCGCTCGAGGTGGTCCGCGAGTTCTGGCCGGCCGGCTCCTCCGATCAGGCCTTCGTCGCCACCGGTACCGCCTTTCCGGATGCCCTCAGTGCGGTGCCACTGGCGGCTGCGAACGAGGCCCCGGTGGTGCTTTCCCGGCCCACGTGCGCCCCGTCGGCCACCACGGCCGCCCTCGCCCACGTGGGGGCCAACCTCAGGGTGCTGATGGGCGGTCCCGCGGCCCTGGCCACCTTCGTGCTGGACACCCCCTGCCCGGGGTGAGTGCAGGATCCCTCGCGGAGATGCTGCCGTCCCGGGGAAGCCCAACCCGTGACGGCCTCATCCCCGCGGTTCCTCCTGGTTCTCCGAGGCGTCATCGCTCGGGGCCGGGGTGGCTGGTGGGGTGGTGACGCCGGGCTGCCGCACGGTCGAGAGGGCCACCTGACGGGAGAGCCGTGCGATGCGGTCCTCCATGCGGGACATGCGGCGATAGGACGTTGAGACGTAGCCGAGGAAGGCGATGACCAGGGCGTAGAGCAGCAGGTCCGCACCCCTGCCCACCCCCACGAACTTGGCCAACTCCGTGAGGGCCTGCGGGAACAGGACAGTCGCCGCCGCGAAGACCACGAAGACCACGAGAAGGATCCGCCTGATCGCCTGGTGGCGCGCACCGGCGGCCGATCGGGTGAGCATCACGCCGATCACCACGAGCGCGATGAGGAGGAGGATCTGGATCACGAGCTGTCGAGGGCTCTCGATGGTGAGGAGGGGCACAGCGGTTTCCTTCACTTGAGGATCAGGTCGGCGAGGATGTTGACGGAGTTCAGCAGGGACTGGCCCTTGGCGCGCGAGTAGTCCGTGTACCGGATGTGGACGGGGTGCTCCGCCCACGGGAGGCCCGTGGAGGCGAGGGCAGCGACGATCTCGCTGGCGTGTGCCATGCCGTGCTGGTGCAGGGCGATCCCCTCCAGCGCGTCGCGGCGGATGACACGCAGGCCGTTGTGGGCGTCCGTGAGGTCCAGCCCCGTCGTGAGCCGGGTACCGAAGACCGCCACGCCCAGCACGAGGCGTTTGGCCAGACCGGGCCGCGTGCGGCCGTCCATGAAGCGCGAGCCGAACACGAAGCCGAGCCCCTCCGCTCGCGCGCGGGAGACCATGGCAGCGGCATCGCCCGGATCGTGCTGGCCGTCCGCATCGAACGTCACGGCGTAGGCCGCGTCCGTGCAGTCCCTGACGTAGTCGAAGCCGGTCTGGAGGGCAGCCCCCTGGCCGAGGTTCACCGGGTGCACCACCACGATGGCTCCGGCCCTGAGAGCCTCGGACGCGGACTCATCGCTCGAGCCGTCGTCGATACACACGACGTGGGGGAAGGTCTTCCGAGCCTCGGTGATGACGTCAGCCACCACCTCGGACTCGTTGTAGACGGGGACCACCAGCCATGTGTCGGTGATGGAGTGGGGGCCCATGCTCCGTATTCTGGCAGCTGTATTGTGGGAGGTGCGAATGACGACGGGAGCGCGGTGATCGGACTCTGGGCCCCGGCTACTGCCCTCTTCCTCGCGATGATCGCCCTCCTCTGGATTCCCGGCGGAGCCGTCCTCGCCGCGTTGGGGTTCCGCGGCCTGCCTGCACTCGCGCTCGCACCCGCCGTCACCGCTGGGGTGGTCGGTGGCGGTGCGGTTGTGGCGTCCTGGCTCGGGATCGCCTGGGGGATTCCGACCTTCCTCGGGCTCTGCGTCGTCGCTCTCGTCGTGGCCGCGGCACTGGCGAGGGTGCGTCCGAGGGTCGCCCGCCATGTGGCCAACCCCAAGCAGACCCCGGCGCCAGCGTTGCTGATTGCTGCGGGGCTGATCATCGGGGCGCTGATCCAGCTTGCTGTGGTCCTGCCGGGCATGCGCGATCCATCGCTGCCCGTCCAGAACCGTGACGCCATCTTCCACATGAACGCGGTGCACGTCCTCCTCGCAACGGGGGACGCCTCGTCCCTGGGTGGGATCTCGGCGAGTGCGGACTCTGCGGGGCTCGGCTACTACCCCGCGGTGTGGCACGCCCTCGTGGCGCTGATCGCGACACCCACGAGCGTGACCACGGCGACCAACATGGTCGCCGCGGTCATTGCCCTGGTCGTCTGGCCGATCGGACTCGTGGCGCTCACCACGGTCGTGTCCCCGCACTCACGATGGGCGGCCCCAACCGTGCCGATCCTCGCGGCAGGCTTTGCGGTGTTCCCCCCGGCCGTGATGTTCTTCCACGGCCAGTGGCCCTTCGGTCTCTCACTGGCACTGGTGCCCGGCGTCGCCGCGAGCATCGTGCTGGCGCTGCGCCGGCGGGCGAGCGTGCAGTGGGCGGGAATCGCCCTCGGTGTGGTCGGGATGCTCGCTGCCCATCCCTCAGGGGCGGGCGTGCTGGGCGTCATTGCCGTGGCACTGGCAGCCGATTGGCAGGTGCGCCTCGCGCTCAGCGAGTTGCGCACCGGCGACGCGCGGCGGGCCGCACTCCGCTCAGCCGGCCTGGCACTCGCCCTGCTCGGGACAATGGCCGTGGCTGCGACTGTGGCCTCGCGAGCTTCGCTCGCCGAGTTCTCGCGAGTCGAGGGGAGCCGGGCCACGGGGATGTGGGAGGCATTCACCCTCCAGGTGCTGGTGCCCTACGACTGGGTGCCCACGGAGCAGAGCATCGCGCTCGTCGTGCTGCTCCTGGTTGGTGCCGTGGTGGCGCTGCGTTCGGACGCCGCTCGCTGGGCTGCGATGACCTGGGTGGCCTTCGTGGTGCTGACAGGCGTGGCGACGGGCCCGGAGGGGAGACTGCGCGCGCTGACTGCCTTCTGGTACAAGGACGAGGTGCGCATTCGGGCCATCGTGGTCACCTTCGCCGTCGTGCTCTGCGCCATTGCGCTCGACGCGCTCGTGCGGAGGGCTGCCCTGGCCGCGCGCCGCCCGGACTCGTTGCAGGTGGAGGCCGCGATGGCGGCGGTGGTCCTCCTCGTGGTCGGATCCTCGACCGGCTGGTGGCACCGCTCGCTCCGTCACGACCAGTGGGTCGCTGCGGGGTTTCACCCCCAGTTCATGGCTGCGCCGCCGCTGGCTGACGCCAAGGAACTCCAGTTCATCCGATCGCTCGATTCGCTGTTGCCGCCCGGATCGGTTGTCGTCGGCGATCCCCTCTCGGGTGCCGCCCTCGTGCAGGTGATGACGCGGCACGAGTCCTACATCCCCGTGATCGGCGGCTCCGGCACGGGGGAGGATCAGGAGTACTTGATGGAGCACTTCGCGGCACTCGGCGCGGATCCGCGGGTCTGCGAGATTCTGGAGGGCGCGGGTGCGGTTGGGGGGCTTGGGTACCTCTATTGGGGCACCACCGATGGGGTCTTCCTGGGCGCCGTGGCGGCCGGTCCGGGCTTCGCCGAGGTGCCCGGGTCTGCGGTGGAGCTGGTCGCCGAATCCGACGACGCGAGCGTCTGGCGGATCACCGCCTGTGATTGAGAGCGGCCGCCCTCCCGGGCGGCCGGCAACGGAGAGGAATGACGATGAGTGTTCTCGTGATCGGCGGTGCCGGCTACATCGGCGCACACGTGGTGCGGCTGCTGCAGGAGGCTGGCGAGGGAGTCGTCGTTGTCGACGACCTCTCGACGTCGTCGGCTGAGCGGGTGGGCAGCGCGCCGCTCGTGGTGCTGGACGTGGTCGCGGACGACGCCGTCGCCCGGCTGGAGGACATCATGCGGGAGCACGAGGTGGAGGCCGTCATCCACTTCGCCGCGCGGAAGCAGGTGGGGGAGTCCGTGCAGCGGCCGCTCTGGTACTACCGCCAGAACGTCGGGGGCATGGTCAACGTGCTGGACGCGATGGAGGCCACGGGGGTGCGCCGGATGATCTTCTCCTCCTCGGCCGCGGTGTACGGCATGCCACCGGTCGAGGTGGTGGAGGAGGACACCGTCAAGAACCCCATCAATCCCTACGGGCGCACCAAGCTGATCGGCGAGTGGATGCTCGAGGACTGCGGCCGGGCGTGGGGCCTCACGTGGGTGGCCCTGCGCTACTTCAACGTGGCCGGGTCGGGCTGGCCGGATCTCGGCGACTCGGCGATCATGAACCTCATCCCGATGGTGCTCGACCGGCTGGAACGCGGCGAGGCGCCGCGCGTGTTCGGGGATGACTACCCCACGCCCGACGGCACCTGCATCCGGGATTACGTGCACGTGCTCGATCTCGCGAAGGCCCACATCGCGGCGCTGCATGCCCTGGAGGGGGAGACGGTGCACAACGTCTACAACGTGGGCACCGGGAGGGGCGCCTCGGTCAAGGAGGTCGTCGAGGCGATCGGAGAGGCCTCGGGCCTGGACACGACTCCGGTGGTGGAGTCCCGGCGCCCGGGTGACCCGCCGCAGTTGGTGGCCTCGGCAGACCGGATCGGCGAGGACCTCGGCTTCCGGTCGGAGACAGGCCTCGGCGAGATCGTTGCGAGCGCCTGGGAGGCCTGGCAGGCGGGACCCCGCAGGATCGGTTAGCCGAACTGCTGGATGTCCTCCTGGGTGAGTTCGCCGTTCGCGAGCTTCTCGAAGAACTGGGGGGCCAGCGTCTCGTCCAGGAGGACGGTGGAACCCACCCCGCCGGGGTGGTAGTCGAAGTCCGCGATGGGGGGCGTCCCGGTCACCCCGCCGTCCCCCGTGGCGGAGCGGAAGGCGAGTGCCAGGCGGGCGAGGTCCACGATGCCCGTGCCTTCGTCCGTGGCGAGCGCGCCGGTGCCGGCGTCGATGAGGCGGATCTGCTGGAATGGGTTGAGAGCGGTCGCGGGGGTGGCGGCCTCCCGCACGACTGCCGCGATGACCTGTCGCTGCCGTGCCTGGCGCCCGATGTCCCCGAGGGGGTCCGAGAAGCGCATCCGTGCGAAGGCCAGCGCGGTTGTCCCGTCGGCATCGTGACAGCCCGCGGTCCAGACCAGTTGGGATAGTTCGTCGTTCACGTCGTAGTCGAGGCACAGGTTCACGCCACCCACCGCGTCGACGATCGAGACCACGCCACCCATCCCGATCTCGACGTAGTGGTCGACCGTGAGCCCGGTGAGGCCCTCCACGGTCGTGGTGAGCAGCGGTCCGGCCCCGTAGGAGTAGGCCGCATTCAGCTTGTTCCCCCCGTGGCCCTCGATCTGCACGTACGTGTCGCGCGGCAGGGACACCATCGCGGCGTTCCCGTTGGGTGCCACGTGGAGCACGAGGATCGTGTCCGAGCGCTGCCCCTCGGCACCGTCCGTGACAGTGCCATCGGCGCGGGAATCGGAGCCGACGAGGAGGTAGGTCGTCCCGGGCGTCGAGGCTCCGCCGGAGAGCGCGGGAGTGTGGACGATCTTGCCGTTGGCCCAGAAGAGGAGTCCGATCGGCCAGGCCAGGAGGAGTGCGAGGACGAGCGCCAGCACCACCGGCACGGCGCGCCGCCGGCGCGACCGCCGCGACGGGCCGGCGGCTGCCGGAGGAGTGGGGGAGCCGCCCGCTGCGCGCGGCGGCCGTGGCGGCGTCTTCGGAGGAGTGAGCGAGGTGGATGGTCGTGACGACGGCATTGGCGACGGACGCGGAGGCGGCGCGGGCCGAGCCGGTGCTCCGCCGGCGGGGGTATGGGAAGCCGGGGTACGGGCGGCGGGGGTGCGCGGGTCAGCGGGAAGTCGCGGACGGACGGATGCGGCGGGACCGGCCGGCGGGCCACTCTCGGGGTCCGTGGGGGCGCCGACCCGCCGCGCGCCGGCCACTGACGGGCGTTTCACGCGTCGCTGGGGCGCGAACTGGGGCGGTCCGGGCTCCTCGGGTGTCACGACGCGGTCTCCTTGGTGCAGAGCAGCGGGTCCACCGCTGGGTCGGGGGAGGGTGCGACCGTGGCAGTGGCGCCCTCGCCGGGATCCGCGGGGGTGGGTGCCTCGGAGGGTCCAGGCTCCGCCGTCGCCTCGGCGGCCGCCTCGGCAGCCTCGCGCTCCTGGAGGGCAGTCGTGATCGCCCAGGCGTCACCGGAGAGGAGCGGGTCCACCGGCGTGTCACTCCGCAACGACTCCCACACCAGATCCGCGTAGTCCCACGAGGGGATGACGCGGGGACCCGCCCACTCGAACGGCATGGTGACGAACGTGACGTCGTCGGCGCGGATCGAGGACAACGAGGTGCCGAGCCCGGCGAGCGCCCGGACGTCACCGATTCGGCTGCCGGTGGTGAGCGTCTGGGTGCTCGTGTCGAGGAAGCGGTACAGGCGCGGGGGGTTGCGCAGGAGGTTGGTCGAGAGTGCCTCCTGGATGATCGCGAGCACGAGGTCCTGCTGCCGGCCGATGCGCGAGATGTCCGAACCGTCACCGACCGTCTTGCGGACCCGCGCAAACCCCAGCGCATCCTCACCGTCCAGCAGGCGGCAGCCCTGTTGCAGCTGGAGTCCCGAGAGGTGGTCGTCGATGTCCTCGGGGATGTACATCGCGACGCCCCCGAGCGCGTCCACCACGTTGATGAAGCCCGCGAAGTCCACCAC
>RZYE01000470.1 GCA_009930425.1 Actinomycetota bacterium
GGGACGCGCACCGGCTCGCCCGGGTGCTCGTAGGACGAGCGCAGGGCGAACACCGAGTCGCGGGTCACGGCGAGGTCGGAGTAGGCGCCGTCCCCGGTGAGGCGGACCGGCTCGGAGCCGTCGAGGGGCACGAGGAACAGCGGGGCGCGCCCGCCGTCGTCCGCGGCCATGACCAGCGCGGAGGAGTCCGGCAACCACTCCTTCGGCCCGGGCCAGTTGTCCCAGCCGGCCAAGAGGCGGGTGCGCTCTCCGGTGGCGAGGTCCACGACCTCGAGCCACGGGTCCGGCGCGCGCTCGGGGGTGGACATCTCGGTCGCGACAAGGGCCACCCGGGTCCCGTCCGGGCTGATCCGCGGGGCCTCGAACTCCCACTCCGCCTCGGTGAGGAGGGTGGTGCGCTCACCCGTTGCCACGTCGATGCGGACGAGGGCCGGCCGCTGCTCGGCGCGCCCCTCGTACTCCGTCCAGGTGGTCACCACGAAGGAGCCGTCGTGGGCGAGGTCCGCCTCGCTGTGGATCAGGTGGGTGCCGGCGTCCGGGGTGAGGTCCCGCAGCTCCAGCTCGGGCTCGCTCTCGCCGGCGGGCGCGTGCGCCAACGAGCCCAGGTCCGCCACGTACAGGTGGGGATGGTCCGGGCCGAGATCGTGGTCCCAGAAGCGGACGGGGTAGGAGTCGTGGAGGATCGCGGCGACCTTCTTCTCCTTGCGGGCGCTGCGCAGGCGCTCGTCGTCCTCGATGTCCTTCGCGCCCCGCAGGACGCTCGCCACCAGCAGCACGGTCGTGCCGCGCACCTTGACGGCGGAGAACCCGCCGGGGTGGGTGGCCACCTGGCGTGGCTCGCCCCCGACCCTGGGGAGCAGCCAGAGGGCGGGCGGGGCGTCGTCGTCGCCCCCGCGCTTCGCGACGAAGAGGAGGTCCCCCTCGGGGGTGAACGCGACGGTGGACTCGCCCTTCTCGCCGCGGGTGAGGCGGTGGGCGGGGCGCTCGCCGGCCGGGTCCACCTCCCAGAGGTTGGTTACCCAGGCGGTGGCGTCCTTGTCGAGCGCTCCAACGCCGACCACCACGCGACTGCCGTCGGGCGCGGCGGCGAGCGTGGTGGTGCGGGGGAGGGCGATGTAGTCGTCGAGGGAGGAGAACGGGCTCATTCCCGGCCCTCCTCGAGCGGGATGAGCATGGAGCGGAAGGGGCCGGCCGTGACGTGCAGCTGCCAGATGCGCTCGGCGACCTCGTCGAGGGTGTACCGCAGCTTCGGGATGGACCCGGGGATCACGAGCTGCGCCACGCGGACCCCCTCGTCCTCCAGGGCGTCGTGCAGCATCTCGCCGTAGGCGCTCTCCGCCGGGAAGGCCACCGACGTGCCGGCGAACCCTGCCCGGGCCTTCACCGACGTGCCGCCGTTGATGAGGATGATGCTGCCCTCCCCGGCGTCACGCATCGCGGGCAACACGGCCCGCGCCGCGTGGATCAGGCCGAGGGCGGAGAAGCGCAGCGCCTCCAGCGCCAGCTCGGGGGTCAGGTCCAGCACCGGCTTGAGGTAGTCGCG